>NZ_JANPLK010000009.1 GCF_031426495.1 Gemmatimonas sp.
CGACGCCCGGCCTCGTGCGCCCGGCGTTGTGGCGAAGCGCTTCGCCACTACGATGTGGACCTGGCTGAGTGCCGGGCCCTACAGCGTAACACACCTTTCCGTTTGAGCTCGGCGTGGATCGTCGGCCAGTCCGGCTGGAGCCGCGCCCCGGTCGGCGGTCTGTGATCCGTGAAGAGGCACGTGGCTACGACCACCTCTCCGGGGTCCGGTGCCAGTGGGCACAGCAGCCGCGACGCCCGAAGGTGGCGTAGGCACTCGCTGATCGTGCTTTGGGACAGCCCGAACCGACAGCACGCTTCGTGGCAACTCTGTGATGCAGGACATCTCGCAGGTCCGCAGCTTTATCGGAGGACTGTGGTCTGCGCGCGGCTGAACGCTTCTACGCGCCGACTTCTCCGTCCCAGCGCCGCACCTATCCTCGGCTTGGGAAAGCATGCCTCAGAGGTGGCCGATCCGCTCGAATCCGAAAGCGACGTACGCTCCAGCGGCACAGCCTACCGGCGCTTATCGGTATTCACAGTCGCAAACGGTTTGCCGCCTAAGTCCGCCGCGCGCATCTAATTTATAGAAGCGAGTGGACCCACGAGCGCGGAATGGCCGCCACTCGATTTCCGGAAAGGAACCATCAGCACAACCTGTTGATGTGACTCAACTTACAGCTTCCCTCGACGTCTGCATGCGACGGCCTCGTCGAGGGGGAATTAAGCCGCCGTTCGAGAGCTAGATCTCAACCGTAATGCGCATTGCTTCCTCGAGTTCGAGTCTTAGTTTCGTACCCCACATCGAAGCTTAAGATGTCTCCATGTCTGACGGCAAGTAGGCCCCATTCGCAACGGATGGATCAGTATCCGGGTGCACAGATTTCCGCGGAGAAAATAGTGCCCGGTGCGATGTCTTCGCCGATCCAGCCAAGCAGATACTCCGCCGGGGTGAGCGCCAGCTCCAAAACGACAGCATTCGTTTCCTCGGGAGTCATCGGCCGACCGGGGTTTTTTCCAGTGGTTTTCACGGACTGCCGGAGATAGTAGCCCGGGTGAGTCTTTGGCAAGACCGTGAGTAGCGTGATCTTCGGCGTTGTGGTACCCGCCCGCATGGTGGACAGTTGCATGCAGTCCACGCCGGTACGATGTAACTCGCGAAATACTCCTCGGAGCTCATGAGAGTACTGAAGCCGAAATGGTGCGCCTGTCTCTTCGGGGTGAATAGCCGGACTAAAGAACAGCAGATAGGATCGATAGCTTGGTCGCTGGGGGTCTCGCGCTTTTAGCTGGATGGTTCGTCGTCGCGCGTGCTTATGGTCGTAGACCTCCGTCCGAAGCGTTTGAAGGAATTCGTACGGCGTATCACCCGAAACGCCAATTCGCACGCACTCCAACGGTCGCTCAAATGCGCTGAATTGCATCTGATACTGGAGAAAGTCTGGTGCCCGTTGGCCGACGAGCGATCCCCCTGCACGCACAAGCATGCGCACCTCGTGATATCGAACCTTGACGTCGGCATGCTGGGCTCGAAACAGCTCATCGTGACGGTGCAACGTATCCAGACTATCGACATCCTCCTCGACGTCAACGATATCGGGGATGGCGGGAGGGGCAGGACTCACGGCCGGGGAGGGGGGCGGGGGCGACTCCACGTCGGCCAGTGTTCGGAAGAAGCGATCCGATTCCGCCAGCGTGGCGTGATAGTGTCCCTCCATTCCTTCATGCAACGCCCAATGAAAATTCAACGTCTCGGGCTTTGGATCGAGTAGCAACAAACGTCGTTCAAGAACCGTCCGCTGCGCCCGTCGCACCGAGTTGGCAATGGCTGCGTCGAGCAACGACACGGCGAAATCGAGCACGCTTTCCGGCGCCCCGCGCGATCCCGTCCGGAACGTGATACCAGTGATCAGACCGTGCGTCTTCTCGTCCGAATCCAAGACGTCTACCGGGAAATTCTCGCAGATGCCGCCATCAACGAGCAACATGCCGCCATTTGCCGTGCTTGGCCCACGCAGATAGAACGGTATGGCACACGAATCAAGCACGGCGTTCACAACGTCCATCTGCGGGTCCTTCTCGGTTGCGTAGACGTGCGCTCGACCGTTGGTCAGATCAGTCGCGACGACGTGCAGCGGAATCCGGAGATCCTTGAATAACGAAACTTTATGCTCCGCCAGCACAGCCCGTAGCGCGTCGCGAATTGGATCAATGGCCACCATCGGCTGACCGCGCGCTGCTCGCACCAATTGCCAGGCGTTCGGAGGCGGAACAATGCGTTCCAGGCCTTTTCGATTGTCAATAATCCGTCGGCGCAGATGTTCAAAGTTCACGCCTGCGGCGAAGAGAGCGGCGGCGATGGCCCCCGCCGAGGTGCCTGCAATTCGAGTCACCTTGATGAGCCCAAGCTTTTCAAGGCGCTGGACTGCGTCCAGTGCCGCGAGGAGGCCGCACAGCTTGGCGCCTCCTCCTTGCACTGCGAGTTGGAGTCGAATTGTCATTGGAGGAAACGTAAGGTGGACGCGGCGGCTTCCGTGGGCGTAAACGCCGCGCTAGTTAGAACCTCATGCTCGTCATGGAGGCGCACGAGAGGGCAGGCTTACATAAACGGCCCAACGACGTGAACAAAATAAGAGTCAGACGACCGAAGTCTTACAATGCTTCGCGAACTGCATTGCGCTCGACGAGCAGGCACTACGAACGGACCGCTTGATATCACCAGCCTGGATCAGTTCGTCGACGACACGAAAAGAAAAGCACCTGAATCGGACACCCGCCGAAGAACGCGCCCTCAGCCTCTCGCGATGCCGCGTTCAACTGATTGCGCAATTCCGGCGGCAGCGTTGGAGCCGTTGGCGTGTAGATCAGCACTACGCGCTACCTCTCTCTACGGTCGTGATAGCGATGCGTTGCCCGGGATTAAGTCGGCCCTCGCGGGTGGTGCGCCCTTGTTGGTGACAGCGCGCAAATCTTCCCCGTGTTGGACAACGCAAATTGGACGCACGACGCACGACGCACGACGCAAGACGCACGACGCACACGCGCGAGCATGCGAAGGACGGTAACTGTTGCTCGCCCATACCAAGGGCCGGATAGCGAAAGCTGGCCGCTGGCGCGACGGTCGCTGGTGTCGAACATTCGCGTCGGTGGGGCGTGCGGAGGATGACACGTGCGCGTCTCCGCTCTGATAGTAGATGCGTTGCGTATGGGGGGCGACCGGGACCAGCACCGGCCGGCGTCGCTCGCGGACAGCGAATCACGCCGCCCCGCCTCCTGCAATTGAACGGGACCTCCCCGGTCGAATGCGTTGCACACTCTTCGAAGGAGATCTACGCAATGAAAAAGAAGCTCTGGGTACTCGGAATGGCCGCCGTCGTAGGTGCCGGACTCCTCACGGCGCCGCAGCGTGCGGAGGCGGCGGTGCGGTGCCACTCGAACGGGTCGGCGTGCTGGGCGAACAACCCTCAGGCGTGCTGCTCTGGGAACTGTGACCTGGCCGCGGCCGGTGACATCGCGGGCAAGTGCCGCGCGGTAAGCGACGAATAGCGCGGACGGCGACGACGCTGACGACTAGCCTCGTATGACAACCAACGCCGTCAAAGGTATTGGGGAGAAGCTCTTGAACGTGGCCATCGCCGTGCTAACAGTGTGCGCGGTGGCGGTCACCTCCATACGCGTCATCGACTGGGTGAAGCGCCCCGCCGATCCGCTTGAGCCGCGCTCCATCTCGAATGCGGCGACCTTCGCCGGCTCGCGGCACGTCCTGGGCAACCCGGCCGCGAAAGTCCGCATCATTGAGTTCTCGGACTTTCAATGCCCGTACTGCAGGAAGGCGGCGGTCGATCTCAAAGACTTGGTCGCTCGCTATCCTGAGCTAGTGGCCTAGAGTATCGGCACTTCCCCATTTCAGGGCATCAGTTCGCAGTAGCAAGTGCCGCCGCGGCCGAATGCGCGGGAGATCAGGGTCGCTTCTTCGAGTACCATGATCAGCTATTTGCGAACGCCGATTCTATCGGGAAGACGTCATTCGCGGCGTTTGCCGTACGTGCCGGGGTGGCGGACACGGGGCGGTTTGGCCAGTGCTTGGCAGACTCCGCCACGGTCGCACGCGTCGAAGTGGACCGTATTCGCGGTACGCGCCTACCGGTTGATGGCACGCCGACGTTGATCATCAATGATCAAGTGATCGGTGGATTCCCTGGAAAGAAGCGCTTGGAAGAGCTGGTAAAGGCAGCCCAGTATCAGTAGACACACGGCGGCCGTGCACGACGTGCGGACCGCCCCCATTGCACACAACGTATCCCTTGGAGCCAACCATGAAGCGTGCTTTCTCCCTCGTCCTCGGCACCGCAATCCTACTGGCCGCAGCCGCCGAATCGAGCGTCGCGGCTGCGGCGCCGCGGTGTTCGTCGAACGGTTCCGTATGTTTGGCGAGCAACGCTGGAGCGTGTTGCACGGCGGTCTGCAACCTCGCCCATGCGGACGATACCAAAGGCGTCTGCGCGGCCATCGAGTAGGCATCTCGCGTCTCAGTAGGCGCGCGGCGGCTTCAATCTCCACCACGTGCCACATTGCGCGCATCATGAGCGTGTGTGCTCTCTCGTCCTCGGCGCCGTCATCTGGCGGCAGCCTCTGCCGAATCGAACGTGGCATGTGCGGCGCCGCGTTGTTCCATAGCCGGTTCCCGTTGTTACGCGGACCGTCCCGAATTCTGTTGCTCGGCGTTCTGTGTTCGAAGTTCCGACGGATTTAGTGGCGTGCTGCTGGTCCTACGACATTGAACTGGCGCCCCGCGTCTCAGGTTTCAGCAGATGCCCCGCCCCTCGTTGGGGCCGACGTCCGGTCGGCGAGACCCATTCTCGCCGACCGGACGCGAATACTCCATGAGATGCGACGGACAATGACGATAAGGTGGCGCAGTACGCTGCGAGTCGGCTTGATAATCGGGGCGGTGTACGGCCGCCTCCTCGCGGCGCAAGGCCCGCGCGAATCCATCGTCGTTCGGGTACAGAACGATAGTGCGCGCGCCCTGGCCGGCGTGGCGGTGATCGTGGTTCGAGGGCCGGATCGTGCATCCCAGCAGGTCATCACGGGCTCCGCCGGCGTGGCGTCCGTGGAGTTCGCGGACGGCACCGGCGACTACCTCGTGTCTGCGAAGGCCGCCGGCTATGCGGCGGTGCGTCGCCGCATCACGGCCGCCGAGGGGGAGCATCGTTTCCGAATTACCCTCCTGCTAAAACCGGATACGACGCGGCTGGTTGCCATCCGCGTGCGAGCCGCGCGCGACGCGCCGCCACCCTTTCATCGCTCTTCGTTCGACCAACAGCCGGGCGACGTGCCGGGCGTGGTTGGTGGCGTCACGGGCTTCGTGACGCCAGAGCTGGCAGGTTCGATTGACGCGCTTGCGTTGACGGTGCCGGGCACCGTGGCCGGCTCGACTGGGTTAAGCGTTAACGGTTTGTCCGCCGACCAAAACGCGGTTCGCCTCAATGGTGGGGAGTTCTCCTCAGGCAGCCTACCGCGCGCGGCGCGCGTCGAGACCCGCGTCCAGACGAGCACCTTCGACGCGACACGCGGGGGCTTCGCTGGCGCCGCTGTCGATCTCCACCTTGGTCCCGGTTCGCGCACTTACCAGCGGCGCTCGGCGTTCGGGACGCTCTCCGGAACTCCGTTCCTCGCCTCGGCAAAGGCCAACTCCCGGCCCGTCGGCCTGTCCACGCTCAGTAGCGAATGACCTACAACGTGGCCGCCCAAGGGGTCGTCAACGTCGGTGAGCCCTTCAGTCTGTTCGGCGACAATGACCGCGCGTTGGGAGGCGATGTCGTTCGGCCGCAGACCCTTGCCACATTGCGCGCCGTCGCGACGGAAGGCGGGACTGGTCCCACGCGCGCGCGCGATCTTGCCGTCGTGAGTCGCGCTGGCACCGTGGTCGGCCGCTTCGATCTCACCGCCGACTCGCTCGCTGAGCGGACGCTCCTCGCGTTCGCGGACTGGACCGACGCCTCAGGAGGCGCAGTCGGCCGCTTCGCCACGGCGTCGACTGGAAGCCGGCGCCAAGCGCGCTCGGCCGGCGCGCAGGTGAGCACGGGCTCCTACATCGGTGCCCGGCGCACCACTCTGCTGCAGACTCGCCTCTTGCTCAGTCACCGCGGTGAGAACCGAATACCCCTGAGCTCCCTGCCGTCCACACTCGTCGTCCTGACGGCGGACGATGCCACGGCGGCCGCCCAAGGGACGTCCGTACAGCTGGGCGGCACAGCGCTGCCTGGGTCCCACGTAACACGAGACCTCGCCGAGGGCAGTCTGGATCTGACGTCGAACCAGCGCGGCACCGCGCACCGCTTACGCGCACAACTCGCCGCGCGCGTACAGGCCGTGGCGACCGAGGCCTCGATGGATGGCCGGCGCCTGCTCACGTACGCCTCGGTCGACGCGCTCGTAGCCAATCAACCGTCGTCCCTCGAGCTTCTGGGGGCGGTGCCACGTACCGCAGCACGCGTCGGGAGCGCAGCGCTGGCGCTGTCGCACGAATGGACTTCCTCGCGTTATCTCAAGCTGATCTCCGGTGTGCGCCTAGAGACCGAGCAGGCCTTCACGCCAGTGACCATTGGGTCTGTCGGTCGGGATTCGCTGCAGGTCCGTCGCCTTGACGCGACGCGCGAGATCTTGCCGCGTGTCGGCTTCACGTACGCCTATTCCCGCAAGGGCACGATGCCACCGCGCGCGGCCGTCAACGGCCTTGGTACCCTTTATCAGTTCCCAGTCGGCTATCTGCGCGGGGGGATCGGCCGCTTCCGGTCGCTGCTCGTGCCAGACCAGCTGGCTAGGGTCGGACGGCGCGACCGCGTTTCCGGCGTCACGCGGAGCTATTGCGTCGGATCGGCAATCAGCCCGTTCGTGTGGGGCGAGCTGGGGCAGGACGCTAGCGACCCGAGCACGCTGCGCTGCTTAGAAAGCGCGGGCGAGCTGAGCGACGCGGGCGCCGTGACGTCGACGATGGCCAGCAGCTATCGCGTGCCCGCGACCTGGAAGGCATCAATGGGCTGGGGTGAACGCTTCGGGGCGTTCTCTCTCCGTCTCGATCTCGAAGGCGCAGTCACGACCGGCGTGGCAGATGCGGTGGCGAGCAATCTCCGCTTCGTCCGGCTCAGCGCGTTGGGCGCGGAAGGCCAGCGCCCGCTCTACGTGTCCCCGTTGGCGATTGACGTCGCCACGGGCCTCCCAGACGCCCGTGACGCCCGGATTCTGCCGCTACTCGGGCCGAGCACGCAGCTCCGCAGCGACTTAGGCGTTCGGAGTCGGACGGCCACGGTGACACTCACCCCGCGCACCCAGTCGCTCGGAGATGGCCGACTGCTGTACGCGCAGCTTGCTTGGACGCTCCAGCGCTCGGACATGCAATTTCATGATTACGAGGGCGCGTCGGCCGCGCGCGGCGTGTCGCGACGCTGGGCGGCCTCTCCGATGGACGTCCGCCAAAGCGCCATCGTCCAAGCTGGCCTGCTGCTGCCGCATCTCGCGACCATCACCGTAACGGGGCGATTCCAGTCCGGCTCGCCATTCACCCTGCAGGTGGCGGGCGACATTAACGGCGACGGAGTGGGCGGCGACCGGGCCTTCATTCCTTCGCTAACGTCGACGGGCTCCGGTACGGCGCGCGCGCTAAATGCGTTGCTGCCGTCGCTGGCTGGGGAGACACGTCGCTGTCTGCTGACCCAGCAACGGCAGGTCGCGGCGCAAAGCTCGTGTCGAGGGCCGGGAGTCGCCCTGGTGGACGCCCTCATCATACCTCGTGTCGGTCTCCACGTGGCTGGGCGAACCGTCCGCGTCGCGCTGGCCTTGAAGAATATCGGCGCGGGACTGGACGGGCTACTTCACGGCCAGGGACGCGCGAGGGGGTGGGGTGACTCACGCATTCCGGATCCCCTCCTCCTCTCGGCGACGGGGTATGACAGATCCAGCGGTGCCTATACCTACGCCGTGAACGCGAGATTCGGGCGAGCGCTCGGCGGGCAGGACTTTGCGCCGGGTCTGTTTCGAGTGTCGCTGGACATGTCCGTCGATCTTTCGACGGCGTACGACGTGCAGCAGCTCCGGCGGGCCGTCGAGCCCCTACGGGGAACCGCCGGGTGGGAGCGGCGCAGCCGGGACTCGATTTACGTCGCGTACCTGCGCACGACCGCGAGCGTGTATCGGTTCGTATTGGCGTACAGCGATTCCCTGTTCCTCACGGGGGCGCAGCAGCAGGCACTTGAACGCGCGGATAGCGCCTATGCTGACAGCGTGCGGACGATCTACCGCGGGCTGGCGCAGGACCTTTACGAGAGCGGTTCCCGGGTGGGCACTTCTGGGTTGCAGCGCGTGGCGCGCGCTAATGCGCTGTACCTGAACCTGTTCTGGGCGCAACTCCCTACGCTCCGCTCCCTAGTTGATGCGCGACAACTCCAACTGCTGAATGAGCTGCAGGAGATGTTCAACACCTTGGCGAAGGACCGAAAAGACTCCCAGTTCAATCTCGGCTTTCCAGTTCCGCCGCCGCGCCGCTGACGAGCGCCACAGGCTACACGGGCCGGCGTATCTCTTCGGAATATTCTTCTTCCGACGCTTTCGGACCAAAAGTCGTCGTCAGCTCGGCAGCGACATCGACTTGCCAGATGCTGACGCCGGCGTTGGCAAATCGCCTCCTACGACCGCGGAGGTGCGAACGCCGTACCCGCTGACCAAGCAGGTGCTGGTCGCCAAGCTGACGGGTGACAGCGACGTAGCGCACAGGAGTGGTGGCGTACATGCCCGAGAAGATCCCTCTAGCGAGCGAACGGGCGTGAAGTTCTCGTGCGTGAGTCGCGGCAGAACGCGTGCGCGTGGATTTCAACGCACACCGAGCGTAAGCGCGCGACGGAGGAGACCTCCATCGTCGACAGTTCACTCAACCGCTAACACGACTGCCGTGAACGCACAGCACTCGGACATCGAGATGCGGAGGAGTGAAGCGGGCGCGGTGTTCAGCGCGTTTGAGGCCCCGGTGCTGGGGAACCGTTGGGGGACCCGATACAACTGATGTCGGATGTAGCGCGTCGATGTCGTTATGTGACAAGCCGAGTACATATGACGAACCATTTGCAGATAACGGTATCGGATTCGAACCAATAGTTGCAACGGTCGGTGTGAGCGGCGCGCTCAGTTCGCGGGTATTGTGTCGCATCGTGCGCGAATTGTTCGATGCTCTTCTGCGGGGCGTTCCAGCCTCCGAACGTGGTAACCGAACCTCATCCCTCATGATTCTTCCGGTCTTGGGTGTCCACCGAGGCTTGAGTTCGTAGCGTACACATGAAGTGCTCTGTCAGTGAAGGGATCGAGCGCATTCCCCCGCGGCTAGTGAAGCAGTGGGGTTTCATCCCCACCATGGTCCACTGAGGTAGCCCATTGGCTACATGCACCTCGACGAGCACGTCGAGGGCATCGATGCCGAGTACGGCGGCGGAGGGGGCGGCGGCAAGCATGGGAAGACAGTACGGTGCAGGGCGCCGATCACTGTCATCCGAATGCGGCGGGCATTATCCCTCCAACGCCAACGCAGAAACGGGCGCCCTCGCGGGCGCCCGTTCTTGTTTGCGTCATACCAACGCGATCACTTCATCACCCGCACCGACCTACCGGTAGAAGTACACGTTGTCGATGTAGAGTACCGACGGGGCGCCGGCCACGAACAGCATCTGCTGCAACTTGTTCTTGGCGGTGAGTCCGGTAAAGCTGGCGAGCGGGATGTTGAGCGACACCCAGCTGCCGGTCGCGATCTGTCCCGCCTGATACTTGCCGATCGCGGCGGTGCCGGTCGCATCGTTCACGAGCTGGATTTCGAGCGTGGCGGACGGATTCGGCGACCAGACGTCGATGTGGATGCCGGTCATCGCGGTCGCATCGACGTTGTTGGCCGGTACGGCGGGGCCGAACTCGATGCCGACGAAGTTGAACAGCGAGTACTTCTTGATGCTGCGCCCGGCGACCGTGAACGGATCGGTCAGCTCGTTGTTGGCCGCGCTCCAGCTGGTGCGCCACGTGTCGACGCCGCGGTTGGTGTAGGCGGTCGTAAACAGCGAGATCACATCCACGGCGGCCTTGGTCGGCGCCGGGGCGATGGTGGTCGGCACCCCCAGCGGGGCGGTTACCGTGACCGTCGAACTGGACGCGACCGCCAGGCCGTTCATCGTGGCGGTGATCGTCGCCGTGCCGGCGGACACACCCGTCACCAGACCGTCCACGCTCACCGTAGCCACGGCCGGATTGCTCGATGTCAGCGTATACCAGCGCCATGCCACATCGGTCAGCTTCCCGCCGTTCGACAGCGCCGGCGTCGTGAAGTTCACCGTGTTCGGACCAGCGCCCATCTGCTGCGCCGTGCCGATGGCGATGTTGAGCGTCGGCCACGCCACGGCGGCGGCGGTCGGCGCCGCAACCTGCGACGCGGGGAGGCTTTCGTACTGCACGTCGGCGAACCACACCGTGTAGTTGTTCGGACCGTCGGCGAAATGGAACAGTCCGTTCATTGCCGCCGCCTTGCTCGGATTCGGCAGGGGGATGATGTACTTCGTGAACGTGGTGGTGAGCGGGATGTCGAGCGACTCGGCGTTGAGCGCCGTAGTCGCGGCATTGTTGCCGATACCGACCTTCAGGGAGCCCTTGGCCACACTGCTCTTGGCCCAGAAAGTGAGGGCGTTGAACGCAGACAGATTGCGCGGCGTGGCGGACACGAACGCGCCGCCGGAATAGCCGCCGCTGCCGGTCACGATTGCCTTGATCGTCTTCTTGCCGTTGTACAGCGTGGTGGCATCGATCGTCACGGCGTTGGTGGCGCCGCCGAAATCGGCGAAGCTCACCCCGGTGTCGTACGCATCGGAGAACACCAGGGAGCCCGCCGGAACTGGCGCCGTCACGGTGATGAGACGCGTGGTGGTGCGCGTAGACGCGGTGTGGGTGGCGGTGATCGTCGTGGTGCCCGCCGCGAGGGCCGTCACCAAGCCAGTGCCGCTCACGGTCGCGACATTCGCGGCCGACGAGGCAAAGGTGACGCCCGTGGCCAGCGCGCCGGTGGAGGCGTCGCTATACGTGCCGGTCACGGTGAGTTGCTGCGTGGCGGCCACGAGCAGGTTCACGGTGGCGGGCGTGAGGGCGATCGACGACAGCGTGGGCGCGGGCGGTGCCACGGTGATCGTGGCGGCGGCCGACTTGCCCGAGGCCGACGCCGTGATCGTGGCGGTGCCGGCCGAGAGCGCGGTTACGACGCCGGCGGTGCTGGCGGTGGCGACCGTGTTGGCGGACGACGTGTACGTCACGCCGGATGTGATCGCCGCCGTCGTGTTGTCGCTGTAGCTGCCGGTCACGGTCAGCGCTTGCGTGCCGCCGATGGCGAGGTTGGCGGTGGTGGGCGAGACGGCGATCGACGAAAGCGTCTTTGGCTCGGTGGTGCTCGACGAGTCGCAGCCGGCGAGCAGGACGCTCGCTCCGGCCACGAGGGCGACGGCAATTCGGGTGAATTGCGGAATACGCATGCAGTGCCTCCAGAAGGCGATGTCGATATCACGACATTGAGGGAGTCCGAGCGCGCGGCGGGGATCCGAGCCAGAGGCAAGCAGGGGAGCGGCGCGTGAACTTTGTTGGGTAGGAAAACAAAGCATTCAGCAAAAGCGGCGAAAAGTCAAGAAAGTGGCATCACGTTCGACCGGGAAATACTACCGTTCTCGTCCGTCCGAGAGGCAAGCTGAGGCGGCTGGCCCACTGCTCAAACATTGTTCGGTCTTCATACGAACTCGTCGGCTACGTACCCGGCCAAGTCCAACGACTCCGACCCCTTGAACCCATTCCAACGACTCCGTCCCCTTGAACCCATTCAACGACTCTGACCCCTTGAACGGGGCCCCCTGATCCCGATCGCGCAGACGCTCGACCGCGCGTCGAACCTGCCGGCACGCCACCGTCTTCGGGAGCAGGCGGGCACCATCGGCCTCGTGGTGCCCGAACTTGGTTGGGCGCTGGTCACGCCCTTCTCGGCGGTCGGGAAGGGCGCGGTGCGCATTCGCTGGCGCACCCCTAGGCGAAAACGCGCGACGACCTCACGTGGCGCGCACGTACACACACCCGTTGTCCTGGGCCACCGACGTCGCGAACACGCCCGACGGCTGCATGATGATGCCCGGCAGCATGAGACTGCGCGCCTTGGCCGCCGCCGCGTCGGCCGAGAGCGTGTCGGCCGCAGCGATGGTGTCGATGACATCTTGAAACGCCAGCGCGCACGCCAGCACGATCACCCCACGCGCCAATTGCTTGTCGAGCGCGTGGTTCTCGAGCCCCGCGGGCAGGCCGTCGCCCGCTCGCAGCAGCGCCGGACTCCGCGTAAGCGGGGCGCCCGTCCACGGATGCGTGACCTTGTACTTCTCGCCGATCTTGTAGCGATCCCAGAACTCCTGCTGCATCGCGAGCACGATGCCGTCGTGACGCAACACGATCACCGGCGACAGCGCCGTGGCCGGCACATTGAAGGCCGCCATGTACTGCGCGCTCACAATGCCGGCACGCAACACGCCCAGTCCGCCGCCGATATCGGGACTGTCGTACACCGCCTTGTACTTGCCAGTGAGCAGACGCGTCCAGGACAGATCGACGTTCTGCGCATCACGCGGTTCACGGGATGCGGCGCCCGCCCGCTCGGCCCACGCCGCCTGCGCCGTGATGGGAATGAGCGTGGCGGATAGACTGCCGAGGGCGAATTGCTGCAGGAAGTCACGTCGCGGGGTGGTCATGGCGATGCCTCCACTCAAAGCTCACGTGGGCGCGTCGCCTGAGGCGGCGCGGGGAACTCACGAAACTACTGCTGCCGACTCGCCGCGCCAGCGTACCCGCACGTGAGCTCAGCGGCTGGTCACCCGCAGCCAGAGCACCTCATGCCACGAGCCTTCCAGATTGAGCGTTTCGTACAACCGCTCGACGCGCGCGTCGGCGATTCCGGGCGTCGCGTTCAACGTGCGCAGCACTTCCACCAACTTGGCGTTGTCGGGGAGGTCGATACTGACGTGCCAGCCGTCTTCTCGCGGGCCCACGCCGCGCAATGTCACGTACGGTGGCAGCGCCTCGCGAATCCGGCGGGTTGCCCGCGTTTCCCGCGGGTCGAGGCGCAGCCGCGGGTCATCGGGATCGATGGTGGCCACGTCGGAGGTGAGTCGTGCCTGGCGTTCCCATCGCACCGTCGACTTTTCACTGAATGGCACGCGCATGCTTCGGCAGCCGTCGCCGCACCACAGGGCTATTTCATCGTGCGTCCTGGTACGCAGGCGGCCACAAGCGCGCCATCGTTCGCGCCCGCGATGAATACATCTCGCACGGCGCCGCGTAATACGCTCGATGACTCGTAGGTCCCGTCGCTTATCAGCCCGGCGGCGGGAAAGGTGGGGGTGAGCCACCCGTCGGCGCAGGCATAGGCCACCCCGTGACGCAGTCGCAGCGTGTCCGCGCCCTCCCGGGCGTTCATCACGGTGACCGTCAGTGCGGAATCGGCCTCGCCCTGCAGGGAAAACGCACTCCACGAAATGTCCCGCGCCGCGGCCGGCAGGTGTTGGCCGACAAGCGTGCCGAAGAGAAGCTCCGAGTCAACGCCGTAGGTCCCAGCGACCGGTGGACAGCCCGGGGCATCACCCGACGCCGCGCCGAGACGCAACGGACGCCACGCCCGCGGAATCGAAGTCTCGCCGCTGCCGCAGCCGAGAAGGATCGCGCCCGCAACGAGCAGGATGAGGAGTCGAATTGGAGCGGGAAGGGGCACGAGTGAGGGACGATTGGCGCTCGGTCCGGTCATCCCGATTCGGGGTACCACGGAGCGAGCGCTGACCGGCAGTGACCCGGCACGACCGCAGCCGCACCGCTGCCCTTTGCGGGTGGGCGGCCGTACCTTCCCGTTCCACCTCCGACCCTCGTCTCCTTTGGGCTGTCTTTCTCGAATCGGCTGCATCGTTGTCCTCGCCGTCGGTGGCGTTGGCGCGTACTGGCTTTACGGCGACCGGTTGCCGTCGGTGCTGTCACGCGCCGCATCCGGTGCGGCAAGCCGGGTGACCGACGCCGCCACCAAGGCCAGTGAGCGGCTCGACAGCAACCAGGGTGCGCGCATCGCGTCCGAGAACGACGCCGCGCGCCGGGCCGAACGGGCGAAGCGCGAGCGAGCGATCGTGTGGGCGCGGCTCACGCCGGCGGGATCGGCGGGCGGCGAGTCCATCGCACGACTAGCGCGGCGTAACGGACCGGCCTTCGTGTCGCTGCGCGCGCCCGAACTCGCCGGCGTGCTGGCCACGGGCATGTCGAAGGTACTGCCGTCATCGGCCACGCGCCCGGAAGTGGCGATCGTCGATGAGCAGGTTTTGGTGCGCACGGTCGTGGCGTTGCGTGATGTGGCGGGCGACGGCGCGCTACGCGGCCTGCTCGGCGTGGCGCTCGATGGACGCGATACGTTGCGCATGGCCGGTACGCTCGATCTCGTTCGCCCGGGTCTGGCCGAGTACCGCGTGCGCGAGTTGCGCCTCAAGGGCATCGACGTGCCGCCGCGACTGATTCCGGCGCTCGTCGGTGCGATGCATCGTGCTGTCACGGCGGATTCGCTGCCGTCGGATGCGCTACCGATTCCGTTGCCGAAAGCCGTGGCCGACGTACGTGTCGCCAACGGGAAGGTCACTCTCTACAAGGCTGTGGTTCCATGAGCGCGCGTCGCATTCTCGTCGTCGATGACGAACCGGGTATCCGTCAGGCCCTCGGTCAGCTGCTCGAGTACGAAGGCTACGAGGTCAAGACCGCGACCGGGGGCGCCGAGGGCATCACGATCTACGACAGCTTCCGTCCGCAGCTGGTGTTTCTCGACGTGAAGATGGCGGGCCTCGATGGTCTCGAGGTGCTCAAGCGCCTGCGGCAGGCCGATCCCAACGCCACCGTGGTGATGATCAGCGGGCACGCCACCATTCAAACGGCGGTCGAAGCCACGCAACTCGGCGCCTACGACATTCTCGAGAAGCCGCTCGACACCGATCGCGTGTTGGTGCTGCTGCGCAACGCGTTTGAAACGCGCTTGCTGAGCGAAGAGAACGAACGGCTGCGCGAAACGATCGAGTCACGCTACGAAATCGTGGGCCGCACGTACGGCATTCGCGCGTTGCTCGAGCGCATCGACAAGGTGGCGGGCACGCCGGCCCGCGTGCTGATCACGGGTGAGAACGGCACCGGTAAGGAACTCGTGGCGCGGGCCATTCATCGCGGGTCGTTGCGCGCGAAGAAGCCGTTCGTGGAAGTGAACTGCGCGGCGATCCCGTCGGAGCTGATCGAGAGTGAACTGTTCGGTCACATGAAGGGTTCGTTCACCGGTGCCATCGCGGATCGCGCCGGCAAGTTCGAGCAGGCTGACGGCGGCACGCTGTTTCTCGACGAGATCGGCGATATGTCGCTGAGCGCGCAGGCCAAGGTGTTGCGCGTGTTGCAGGACGGCTTCGTGACGCGAATCGGCGGCAGTAAGCCGATTCAGGTCGACGTGCGCGTGCTGGCCGCCACCAACAAGCTGCTCGAAGACGAGATCGCGAACGGTCGGTTCCGCGAAGACCTGTTCTATCGGCTCAATGTGGTACCCATCACGGTGCCGCCGTTGCGCGAACGTCGTGAAGACATCGAACAGTTGGTGGTGTACTTTCTGCAGCAGTTCGCCGCTCGCGACGGCTTGCCGGCGCGGGGCATCACCGATGAGGCGCTGGTGCGCTTGTCGGAGCTCGATTGGCCCGGCAACGTACGCGAGTTGCGCAACACGGTGGAGCGCTTGGTGATTCTGGCCAGCGCCGCAACGATCACGGCCACCGATGTGGAACGCCTCGTGGGGAAACGGTCGGCTGAGCCGGCGGGACTGGGCAACTTGGTGGACTGCGCCACGTTCGAGGAGTTCAAGGTGGCCGCCGAGCGGGCGTTTCTGCTGGCCAAGCTGCGGGCCTTCGACTGGAACGTATCGGAGACCGCGCGGGCGCTGGACATGCCCCGGTCGAATCTCTACAAGAAGATCGAGCGTTATGCGTTGACGCGAGAAAGCACGCCTGCGTGAGCTGTGCCTGACCTTCAGCCCGACTGTATATGAGCGACCGTAATTGGGAAGCCGAGATGGCGAAGATCGACAAGCAGCTGGCGTCGGTCTCCGACGAGGCGCTGCTGGCCGAGAGCAAGGCCGTGGCCCCGGCTAAGACCGGGACGCGCACGGTGGCCGCACCCACCGTAGCGGCCCCGGCGCGGTCGGCCGCCCCCACGGCCGGGGCGCCGGCGGCTGGCGCCTGGAAAGGCTGGGTGAAAGTGGCGATCGCCGTCGGTGCGGCAGCGGGGCTCATGTTCTGGCCGTGGCCGGCGTCGTGCGGCGGGCCGCTGATCGGGTTTACCGCTGCCACCGGTGCCGTGTCGCTGCTCGGCGTGTGGAGCGCGCTCGGGACGTGGCGCCACCGTTTGGGACTCGCGCACGTGACGTCGCTGTTGGTCGTAGTCTGGGGGCTCGCGCTGGGTGCTCGCGAAGTGCTGCCCCGTGCCGGGTACGCGGTCCCGACCGCGGAGCGGAGTGAAGGCTGGAGCTGCCCGGCGCCCTCGGGAGCACCTCCCTCAGTAGGTCCGGTGCCGATTCCGGGCTAAGTTCCAGGGATGACGACTTTTCACAACTTCATTGGTGGCGCGTGGGTCGCGCCGTCGACCGGCGACTATTTCGAGAATCGCAATCCGGCCGACCAGCAGGACCTGATCGGCCGCTTTCCCGCGTCTGGCGTGGCCGACGTGGAAGCCGCCGTGGCGAGTGCGCAGCGTGGCTTTGACCGCTGGAAGCGCACCCCGGCGCCGGCGCGCGGTGACGTGCTGCGCCGCGTTGGCGACCTGATGGCGGCGCGCAAGGAAGAAATCGCGAACCTCATGACGCGCGAGATGGGCAAGCCGCTCGCGGAAACGCGTGGCGATGTGCAGGAAGGCATCGATACGGCGTACTACGCGGCCACCGAAGGCCGTCGCCTGTTCGGCCACACGGTGCCGAGCGAATTGGCCAGCAAGTGGGCCATGACGATGCGTCGGCCGATCGGGGTATGCGGGCTGATCACGCCGTTCAACTTCCCGATGGCCATTCCCACGTGGAAGGCGTTTCCGGCGTTGCTGTGCGGCAACTCGGTGATCCTCAAGCCGGCCGAAGATGTGCCCCACACGGCCACCGTGCTGGTCGAGATTCTCCTCGCGGCCGGTCTGCCTCCTGAGGTGATTCAGCTGGTGCACGGCATGGGCGAAGTGGTCGGAAAGGCGCTGGTGGAGCATCCGCAGGTGCCGGTGATTTCGTTCACGGGTTCGACCGAGACCGGTCGCTTCGTGGGTGAAACGTGCGGCCGGATGCACAAGCGGTTGTCACTCGAGATGGGTGGGAAGAACGCGCAGATCGTGCTCGAAGATGCCGATCTGGACTTGGCGGTCGACGGTGTGTTGTGGGGCGCGTTCGGTACTACCGGTCAGCGATGCACCGCCACCAGCCGCCTGATCCTGCAGGCCGGCATTCACGACACGTTCGTGGAGAAGCTCGTGGCTCGCGCGCAGGCACTCGTGCTCGGCGACGGTCGCGAGGCTGGCCATGACGTCGGTCCGCTGGTGAACGAAGCGGCGCGTGAGAAGGTCGAACGCTACGTGCAGATCGGCAAGGAACAGGGCGCCACGCTGCGGTGCGGCGGCGCGCGGGCCACGGGTGGTGCGCTCGACGCCGGAATCTTCTTCCAGCCCACGATCTTCACGAATGTGACGGCCGGATCACGATTGGAGCAGGAAGAAATCTTCGGGCCGGTGCTGTCGGTGATCCAGGTCGCTACCGTCGAGGAGGCATTCGCAGTAAACAACGGAGTCCGCTACGGGCTGTCGTCGTCGGTGTACACGAGCAACGTGAATGTTGCGTTTCTCGCGCTTCAGGATCTCGACAACGGCATCACGTACGTGAACGCCCCGACGATCGGCGCCGAGGCGCATCTGCCGTTCGGCGGCGTGAAGGAAACGGGCAACGGACATCGCGAAGGTGGATGGGAAGTGTACGAGTTCTACTCGGAGACCAAGGTGGGCTACGTGGACTACTCTGGAGCACTCCAGCGCGCACAGATCGACAACTACTAACTGATGGCGCCGAACAAGGATCATCGCGCGAACGCACTGCGGGCGGCCAACGGCCGCTCGCGTCGGCGCGCGGTGTCGTTCGGCTGGGTCTGGGAATGGGCCAAGGTGCTGCCGCCGGCGGTGCTGCTGTTCCTGGTACTTCGCACCTTCGTGGTCGAGGCGTACAAGATCCCGTCGGGCAGCATGGAGCGCACGCTGCTTGTGGGAGACTTCTTGCTGGTGAACAAGTGGTTGTACGGCGCCGAGGTGCCGTATACGCGGCGCAGGCTGCCGGCGGTGCGGGCGCCACAGCTCGGCGACATTCTGGTGTTCGAATGGCCCGGCGATCCCACGAAAAACTTTGTGAAGCGTTTGGTGGGGCGCCCTGGGGACACGTTGTCGATGCAGGGTGGCTCGCTGCTCCGCAACGGGGTACCGGTCCGTGAACAGTATGTGTCGCATACCGAGCCGGACGTCGATCCAATGACCGACGAGTTTCGCTGGCAGCGCGGGTATCTCACGAATACCGCGGCGGCCGCCGAACCAGGCATGCCGGCGATCTATCGCCCCTCGCGGGATAACTGGGGCCCCATCGTTGTCCCGCCCAATCATCTCTTTGTGCTCGGCGACAACCGCGATAATTCCCTCGACAGCCGCTATTGGGGATTTGTCCCGGACAGCTTGCTGCGCGGGACGCCGTGGATCGTGTACTACAGCTTCACGCCAGACTCCACGGCGCGTGCACCGTGGCTGACCCGCATCCGGTGGGGCCGCCTGGGGGCGCTCGTTCGCTGACCGCGCCGCGCGCGATTTCGCATGCGATTTAGCGGCGGCATGCGTTGACGAATGGTGCCTCGGTAGTTCACCGTTAAGGGGTTACCAGTTAGTTGTTGTATGCAGGACGCCGCGCTCCCCCCGCCGCGCGGTCGCATGTCCAGTCTCTCTGCCACACGAGCCGCGCTGCCATGGCTGTGACGCCCCCGAAAAAGAAGGTGTCGTACGAGGAAGGCTCCCTCGACCAGTATCTGCGCGACATCAGCGCGTACCCGCTGATCTCCCGCGAAGAAGAAGCGGAGCTTGCGCGCCGGATCCGCGTTGGTGACCAGGAAGCGCTGGACAAGCTGGTACGGTCGAATCTGCGCTTCGTGGTGTCTGTCGCGAAGAAGTATCAGAATCAGGGCGTGTCGTTGTCCGACCTGATCAACGAGGGCAATCTTGGCCTCATTCGCGCGGCCCATAAGTTCGACGAGACGAAGGGCATCAAGTTCATTTCGTATGCGGTGTGGTGGATTCGTCAGGCCATTCTGCAGGCGCTGGCCGAGCAGTCGCGCATTGTGCGTGTGCCCCTGAACCGGGCCGGCACGCTGCATCGGATTGGCAAACGCGCGAACACGCTGCTGCAGGAACTAGGACGCGAAGCAACGCACGCCGAGATCGCAGAAGGGATGGACATCACCGAGGAAGAAGTCGCCAAGACGATGTCGATTTCGCAGGTGCACCTGTCACTCGACGCGCCGCTCACCCCGGGTGAGGACAACCGCCTGCTGGATTACCTGCCCGACACAAACCACGCGACGCCCGACGAGCAGACCTTCGAGAAGGCGCTCACCGAAGCGATCGAGGACTCGTTGGGCAGCCTTAAAGAGCGCGAGTCGAAGATCCTGCGCCTGTACTTCGGGATCGATGACACCGACCCGATGACGCTCGAAGAAATCGGTTCGTTGCTCGGCATCACGCGCGAGCGCGTCCGTCAGATCAAGGAGAAGGCACTGTCGCGTCTCCGGCACGTTTCACGAGCCAAGTCGCTCGAAAGCTTCCTGGGCTGACCGTCCGTTTCCCCTTCGCACCACGTGTGCTTCAATGGCCTCCAGTTACTCGTTCGACGTGACCACCGGCTGCGACCTCCAAGAGGTCGACAACGCCGTGAATCAGGCGCAGAAGGAAGTGACCCAGCGGTTCGACTTCAAGGGGTCGCACGTGCTCATCGACTTCAAGCGCACGGACAGCATCATCAAGTATGAGGCCGAGGGCGAGATGCGCATGGATGCGCTGCTCGACGTGCTGCGCGCCAAGCTGATCAAGCGTGGGGTGTCGGTGAAGAACCTCGACATCGGCGAGCCGCAGCCGGGCAGCCACGACATCCTGCGCAGCGAGATCAAGTTGAAGATGGTGCTCGACAGCGAGACCGCGAAGAAGGTGAGCGCCGCGGTGCGCGACGCCAAAATCAAGAAGGTCACAGCGAGCATTCAGGGCGAGCAGGTGCGCATCCAGAGCACCGACAAAGATGCACTGCAGGAAGCGATCGCCATGCTGCGTCAGGGTGACTTCGGCGTGGAACTGCAGTTCGGCAATTTCCGGTAGGCGCTTCGTCGCGCGGAGCGTGCGATTGAGCCCGTGTGCGTAGTTCCGGTTAACGCCGTGCGCCGCGGTTGGCCCATGTTGCGGTATGTCACCGCCGAGTTGCGCTGAACGCCGAACGCCGAGCACTTTATGGGCATGTCCAGTACCGAGTCGCGCCGCTGGTCCGTGGAGGACGTGTGGGCCCTCCCTGACGACGGAAGCCGCTACGAAACCGTGGACGGGGAGCTGCTGGTGACCCCCGCGCCGCGGTATGTCCATCAGCAGGTCGTCGGCGCCATTCACCATGAGCTGCGCACGTGGTTGCGAGGCCCAGGCAAAGGCGTGGGCCTCACACTGATGGCGCCGGCCGACGTCATTCTCGACGCGTACACGCTGGTGCAGCCGGACCTGTTCGTGCTGCCTCCGGTCAGCAAAGCCGTGCTGTTCGGCCAGGAGCCGGCGCCGGCGCCCTTACTCGCCATCGAGGTACTCTCGCCAGGCACGGCGCGCTACGACCGCCTCAAAAAGCGCCCGCGTTTCCAACGCGCGGGCATTGAGTGCTGGCTGGTAGACGTGGAGTCGCACCTGGTGGAACGCTGGGCGACCGACACTGACCGCCCGGAGATCTGCATTGAATCGGTGACCTGGGAGCCGGCCGGAGCGCCTGAGCTGTTTCGCCTCGGCCTTGGCCCGATCTGGGAAGAGATCGGGGACTGATCGACGGCGGGGCACGTCCGGTCCCGGCCGGACTCGCTATCTTTCGAGCATGCTCAAGTTTGGTTTGGTCACCCTCGGGTGCGATAAGAATACGGTAGACTCCGAGCGGTACCTGGCTGATCTCGTCGCCCATGGCGGCGAACAGGTGACCGACCTGCGTGATGCCGAGGTGGTGGTGGTCAACACCTGCGGCTTCATCGACGCCGCCAAGGCCGAATCAATCGAAGCGATCGTGGCCGCGGCACGCCTCAAAGACGACGGTAAGTGTCAGGCGGTGTTCGCCATCGGCTGCATGGTCGAACGGCATAAGTCGGAGCTCGAGGAGGCGCTGCCCGAGGTGGACGTCTTCCTCGGCAACTCCGAGACCGACCGCCTCATTCCCGAGCTTGTGGAGCGTGGGCTGCTGGGCGGGTCGCTGGTGGAGCATCCCGGCGTACGTTTGTTCGGCGGTGATCTGCCGCATGTGCGTTACCTCAAGATCTCGGAAGGATGCGATCACGGGTGCGCGTTCTGCGCGATTCCGCTCATGCGCGGCAAGCACCGTTCGTTCGCGCTCGATGATCTGGTCAAGGAAGCGCAGCTGCTGGAAGTGCAGGGCGCGCGCGAGATGAATCTCGTGGCGCAGGACCTCGCGCATTATGGCCGCGACCGTCGTGACGGCGTGGCGTTGCCCGAGCTGCTCGAAGCGCTCGTGCGCGAAACGTCGATTCCGTGGATCCGCAACATGTACCTCTATAGCACCGGCATCACGCCGCGCTTACTGGAGGTCATCGCGGCGAATCCGCGCATTGTGCGCTATCTCGACACGCCGATGCAGCATGGTTCAGATGCCGTGCTCGCGCGCATGCGTCGCCCCGAACGGCAGAAGACGATCCGTGAGCGCCTCGCGCAGTATCGCGCGATCGTGCCCGACTTGGCGGTGCGTACCTCGGTGATCGTCGGGTTCCCGGGCGAAACGGAAACCGACTTCGAGATTCTCTGCGACTTCCTCGAGGAGATGCAGTTCGATCGGGTCGGTGTGTTCACCTATTCGCCGCAGGAAGGCACGCGCGCGAACAGCATGGAAGACGACGTCGCCGATTCGATCAAGCAGGAGCGCAAGGAGCGCGTCGAAGAGCTGCAGCGTGCGATCACGTCGGAACGTTACGAGCGCTTCCTGGGCGTCGAGTCTCGCGTGCTGGTGGAGCGTGCCTCCGACGTGGCCGGTGAGATGCTGTGCCGCGCGCCGTGGCAGGCCGATGACATCGATGGGTTGGTGCACGTGCCGATCAACGCCGCATCCGGCATCATGACGCCCGGTGCGTTCGCCGACGTGCGTATCGAGCACGTGGTGGACGACTATGATTTCCGGGCCACGCTGTTGCGCGTGGCCGAGCAAGCGACGGCACCGATCCGACGTGCGTCGCGCACCTTGCCGCTGGTTGGCAGCGGTATTCCTGACAGTTCTTCCGTGGGGAGTTTCGGCCGATGAGCAGTCCGACAGAACTCGCAGCCATGTTGACGTCGCGCCCGAGCGCGCGTTCCGCCGAAATCATGGCGCGAGCGCGCGCTCGTTTTCCGGGCGGCGTCAACTCACCCGTGCGCGCCTTCGGTGGTGTGGGTGGAGAGCCGTTCGTCGCCAAGCGCGGGAAAGGCGCATTGGTGTGGGACGCCGATGGTAACGAGTATCTCGATTACATCCTGTCGTGGGGCCCGCTGGTGCTTGGGCATGCGCCTGATGTGGTTCTCGAGGCGGTGTCGCGCGCCATGCAGGACGGCACGAGCTTCGGCATGCCGACCGAGCGTGAGGTGGAGTTGGCCGACAAGATCGCCGAGCGGATGCCGCACATGGAGATGGTGCGCTTCACCTCCAGCGGCACCGAAGCGGCAATGACCATTGCCCGGCTGGCCCGTGCCATCACTGGCCGCGAATACATCCTCAAGTTCGAAGGCTGTTACCACGGCCATGCCGATGCGTTTCTGGTGCGCGCCGGATCGGGGGTGGCCACGCTTGGGCTTCCCGATTCGCCCGGCGTACCGGAAGCGCTGGCCAAGCTGACACTGACCTGCCGCTACAACGACCTCGAGGAGGTGGCCCGCATCGCCCGCGAGCATCCGTTGGCGGCCATCATGCTCGAACCGATCGTGGGCAACAGCGGCTTTATCGAGCCGCTCCCCGAGTTCATCCCCGGATTGCGGAAGATCGCTGACGAAACCGGGGCGTTGCTCGTCTTTGATGAAGTCATGACCGGTTTCCGAATCGCCTTCGGCGGCGCGCGCGAGCGCTTTGGTGTCACCCCCGATCTCACGGCCCTGGGCAAGGTGATCGGCGGAGGCCTGCCGGTAGCTGCCTACGGCGGCCGTCGTGAGCTCATGCAGAACGTGGCGCCCACGGGCAAGGTGTATCAGGCTGGCACGCTTTCGGGGAATCCGTTGGCGATGGCGGCAGGACTCGCCACGCTCGGCGCGCTCACGCAAGAGGTGCATGACGGCATCACGGCGCAGACCGGCGTGCTCGTCCAGGGCATGCGGGACATCGCCGCGCGGCATGGCGTGCCGTTCTCGGCCAGCCATTCCGGCTCGATGTGGGGCTTCTTCTTCCGGGACGAGCCCGTGCACACGTACGACGACGCGAAGTTGTCGGATACGGTGCTGTTCAAACGGTTCTTTCATGCGGCGCGTCGCCGTGGTGTATCGCTGGCGCCGTCGGCCTTCGAAGCGGGGTTCATGTCGTCGGCGCATGGCGTTGCGGAAATCGCCGAAACACTCACCCGGCTCGACGACGCGCTTGGCGCGGCTGTCGCGCACCGGGACTAGCCCAGGAGTTCATGCGTTCGCTCATCGCTGGTGCCTTTGGTACGCTAGTGGCTGCGGCCGCCTTCACGGTGGCGTGCGCGCCGCGTGGTGGCAGCACTGGCTCCGGTACGCCGACGCCGGTGATGGACGGGCCGATCACGGGCGAAGCGCATGGGCGACTGGATGGACGAGACCGGATGGCGCGTATCGCGCTGGCCGGCAAGGCGCCGCAGGCGCCGGTGTCGGCCACGGGACGGTGGCGTATCGATGAGCAGGGTGGGCGCACGAAGCTGGTGACGGGGCAGGGCGCCGAGAACTGGCGTGTGGAGCAGCAGGGCGGGTTGCTGCGGGTGGCCGGTGACAATGGCGATGCCACCCCGTGGCGCGAGGGGCCGTTCGTCGCCCGCGCGGTCGACGGCGGCTCGGCGCTACGCTACGACAACCGTCGCTATCGCGGTGAGCTCTGGTTCACACCGACCGACAGCGGCATTCTGGTGGTGAACCGGCTGCCGGTGGAGGAGTACCTGCGAGGCGTGGTGCCGATCGAATTGGGAACCCGGCAGACGGCGGATCGCGCCGCGCTCGAAGCACAGGCGATTGCCGCGCGAAGCTACGCGTACATCCGCGTGCCGTCGGACGAATCGATTGAGCCGCGCTCGGGGTGGCACATGGTGGCCACGGTGCAGAATCAGGTGTATGCCGGGCTGGATGTGGAGGCGCCGATCGTGAATGAAGCGATCGACAACACGGCCGGATTGGTGATCCGCTACAACGGGTTGCTGGTGGACGCGCCGTACTACTCGTCATGCGGCGGACGGACGGCGGCGCCGAAGGAATCGTGGCGGGAGGTACGTGAGGAACCCTATCTGCAGTCGGTGGACGACATCGATCCGCGCACCGGGCGCCCGTACTGCGACATTTCGCCCCGGAATCACTGGACGGCGGAGTTTGACGAAGCGCAGCTGAGCGAGACGGTGCGGCGGGCCCTGGTGGCGGCCGGCGCGCGCGATCCACGCCCAGGTGTGGTCACGGAGATGCGGGTGGAGGGCCGGACGGCGTCGGGGCGCGCCACGGCACTGGTACTTCGCACCGATCGCGGCGATGTGACCGTGCGCAACAACGAGATCCGGAATGTGCTGCGTGATACGCGTGGCGCGATCCTGTACAGCACGTATTTTTCAGTCGACCGCGAATCCCGTGCGCGTGGACACCTGACCGGTGTCAGCCTGCGCGGCCACGGCAACGGCCACGGAGTGGGGATGTGTCAGTGGGGAGCGATCGGCCGGTCACGGGCCGGCATCGACGCTCGCACGATCCTGCGTCATTACTATCCGGGGACCGTCGTCGGGTTCGCCGACTGATCTGTCATCTCCGGAGGCGTGAATGAAAGACGGCGTACGTATAGCCGTCGTCGGCACGGGTGCGATTGCCCAGCTGACGCACATCCCAGTACTGTCCAAGCTGCGCGGCGCCAAACTGGTCGCGTTGTGCGATAACGATGCGGCCAAAGCGCGTGCGCTGGCGGATCGTTTCGAGGTGCCCGACGTATTCACCGACTTCGAGGAGCTGCTCGACAGCGACGAACTCGACGCGGTGATTATCTCCACGCCCAATCACTTGCACGAGCCGCACGTGCTGTCAGCACTGCGCAAGAAGCTGCACGTGCTGTGTGAGCGTCCGTTGTCGCTCTCCACGCGCGGCATCGAGCGGTGTATTGCCGCCGCGCACAAGGCCGATCGACGGTTGGTGGTGGGGCACAATCATCGCTTCCGCTCCGACGTGCAGGCGCTCGACCAGTTCATCCGCAATGCGGAGCTGGGTCAGGTCACCTCCATTCGGGCCGGTTCGTTGCAGATGAAGCACACCGCTGATGGGTGGCGCAATCGTCGCGCCGAATCGGGCGGCGGCGTGTTCCTCGAGCACGGGTTCCCGCTGCTTGATCTGGCCATGTGGCTGGCCGATGGGCCGAATCCGATCCGTGTCGTGTCGTCGATGCGTCGCGGTCGCGCGTCGGGCTCGGTGGAAGACGCGATGCAAGTGTTCCTCGAGTGCGACAACGGACTCGTGCTGAACATCGATGTATCGTGGTCGTACGTCGGCGACGAAGATCGCTGGTGGTTTGAAGTGCATGCCACCCGTGGCTCCGCGCGATTGGCGCCGTTGCGCGTCACGAAGGAGCTGAACGGACGCGCAGTCGATGTGTCGCCGTCGGGCGCCGCGGCGCGCGAAAGCCCGTTCCTGCAGAGCTACCGGGCAGAGATTGCGCACTTCCTGGCGGTCATCAACGGCGACGCCCCGTACGAGCCACCCACCGATCAGGTACTGGTGCAGAAGGTGGTCGAGGCGATCTACAAGGCCGCCGACGACGGGAAAGAGATCCGCTTCTGATGGTCGTGACCGCTGTTCGGCGCCTGTTGGCGGCGGCGATGCTGATGGCATCGTCGGCGCTGGCGGCACAGTCGACCGAAGCAACGCAGACGCCGCGGCCACCGGCTCCCGGCGTGTCGGCATCCCTCGACAGTGTGCGCGCTGAACGCGGCGCGCGCATGTCGGTGGCGATCATCACGTACGGGCCCGGCGAATTCGTGTTCGAGAAGTTCGGACACATCGCGCTGGCACTCACGGACAGCACCACTGGTGAGAGCATCGCCTTCAACTGGGGCATGTTCGACTTCAATCAGCCCAATTTTCTCGGACGCTTTCTCACCGGCGATACGAACTATTGGATGGAAGGCTACCGTACCGCCGATTTCAATGCGGCGTACATGCGCGAGAATCGCACGGTCCGCAAACTCGAGCTGCAGCTCAGCGCCGTGCAGCGCGGTGCCATTGCCGATTTCGTGCGCTGGAATGCGCAGGACGCGAACAAGTACTATCGCTACGATTACTACGCCGACAACTGCGCCACGCGCGTGCGTGACGTGTTGAATTGGGCGCTGCAGGGACAACTCGACGCACCGTTCGCGTTGCCCGGCAGCGGCCGCACCTGGCGCAATGAAACGGCGCGCATCACGGCCAGCGATCCGCTGGTGTATCCCGGCATTCAGGTTGCCCTCGGTCGTAACGCCGATCACGTGCTCACCAAGTGGGAAGAGTCGTTCCTGCCCGATCTGCTGGCGAATCATCTGGCGGCGCTTTCGGTCAAGGATGCGAATGGCGCGTCGATGAAGCTGGTGACCAGTGACTCCGTGCGCTACACCGCCGACCGCGCCCCGATGCCCGAGGTGGCGCCGTCTCGCGTACCGATGGCGTTGGTGCTCGGTGTCGGGCTCGCCGTGCTCGTGGTGCTGCTGTCTCGCGCCGGGTCGGTGGCGGTACGCGTTGTGGTGGCCGTGTTCTCGGTGCTTTGGTTCGCTGTCGGAGGCGTACTTGGTACGGCGTTGCTGTTGGCCGGTACCGTCACCAAGCACATCCCGTACATGGGTGCCAATCTCACGGTGCTGCAGCTGCATCCGCTCATGCTGGTGGCGGCCGTGGTGGTCACGGCGTCGCTGTGGCGCGGGGCGCGCACGCGCGCGGCGCTCGGTGTGTCGCTCGTGATCGCCGTGCTGTCGCTGGTGGGACTGGCCCTCCAGTTGGTGCCGTCGTTGTATCAGCAGAGCGGTGTCGTACTCGCCGTGATCGTGCCGGTGCAGGCGGCATTTGCGGTGGCCATTCTGCGACTTCGGTCGCGCGTGCGTTCCGACAGCGCCACGCGATGACCACGCATCGCATCGCCGTCGGCATCGACGTGGGCGGGACGTTCACCGACCTCGCTGCGTTGCACGCCGATGGAACGGTGCACACGTCGAAGGTGCTGAGCGTCGCGACGGATCGCGCGGCCGGTGTGTTGGAAGCGCTCCGTGTGGCGGCGCTGAATGGGTCGCAGATTGCGCACATCGCGCACGGCACGACAGTGGTCACCAATCTGCTACTCGAACGCGCGGGAGCCCGCGTGGTCGCGTGTGCCACCGAAGGATTTACCGACCTGCTCGAACTGCGTCGGCAGGAGCGCGCGGCGCTGTACGACCTGGCCAAGCAGCACCCGCGCCCGCTGGTGGAGCCGGCGCAGGTGATTCCGGTGCGCGAGCGCATCACGCCCGATGGCGTCACGCTGGCGCTTACCGACGAGGCGATTGCCGAGGTGATCGCCGCGGTGACGGCGCAGCAGCCGGACACGGTGGCGATCACGCTGTTGCACGCGTATGGCGATCCGTCGCATGAGCGTGCGTTACGTGACGCGCTGGTCGCGGCGCTCGCAGTCGCCGGACTGGTGGTCGACGTGGTGTGTTCCCACGAGGCGCTGCCCGAAATCCGCGAGTACGAGCGGATGGCGACCACGGTGGCCGAAGCGTACGCGCGACCGGCGGTGCGCCGGTATCTGGCGGGGCTCTCGGAACGACTGGCGCAGCACGACTATCCGGCGCCGCGCGTGATGACCTCGGCCGGCGGCACGCTGTCAGCGCACGACGCCGCGTCGCATGCGGCCGCGCTGGCGCTCTCGGGCCCCGCTGGCGGCGTGACGGGGGCGGCAGCAATTGCGCGTGCCCTCGGGGTGTCGCGGGCTCTGACGATCGATATCGGGGGCACCAGCGCCGATGTGGGATTGGTGGACGACGGCGAGCCGCTGGTGGAGCGTGGTGGTGCGGTGGCCGGTGTCCCGATCGCGTTGCCACGCGTGCTGGTGGAGGCGGTCGCGGCCGGCGGTGGCAGCATCGCCTGGCTCGACGATGGCGGTGCGCTGCGCACGGGACCGATGAGTGCTGGCGCGTCACCCGGCCCAGCGGCGTATGGTCGCGGGGGCGTGCGCCCCACGGTTACCGATGCGCACGTGGTGCTGGGCACGATCGCCCCGGGCGAGTGGAGCGGCGGCGTCACGATCAGTCTGGAGCACGCGCGGGCCGCGGTCGACACCATCGCGGCACCGCTCGGCGTGTCGCTCGAACGGGCGGCCGAAGCCATCATCGCCACGGCCGACGCCACGATGGCGCGTGCGCTGCGCCGCGTGTCGGTGGAGCGCGGCGTCGATCCGCGCGACGTCCCCCTGATCGCGTTCGGTGGCGGCGGTCCGCTGCATGCCTGTGGATTGGCGGAGCGCTTGGGCATGCGGCAGGTGATCGTGCCGCCACATGCGGGCGTGTTGAGCGCGGTGGGTCTCGCGCTGGCGCCCGAACGTCGCGAGTCGTTGGTGAGCGTGATGCAACGCGCTGATGACATGAGCGCGGCATCATTCGCCACGCTGCTCGAGCAGGAGGCGCGTGCCATGCGCACTGACGGCGACGACGCGGTGCCGCTCAACGTGCGCTGGTGGCTGCGTGCCCGGTACGAGGGCCAAGGCTACGAGCTCGACGTCCCGGTGCAACCCGGCGACACACCGGGCGCCGTAGCGGAACGGTTCGTGGCGCGGCATGATCAGCGCGCGGGTTTTGTCCTCGATCGGGCAGTTGAGTTTATCAGTGCCCGCACGACACTCAGCAGTGCGCCGTGGCCCGTGCACTTCGCACGTCCCAAGCGCGATGGTGTGTTGGCGGACGGTGTGGACGACGGACGCGCCATGGCGCGGGTGTTGGAGGGTCCGGCAGTCGTGCGGTTGCCGGATGCGACCATGCGGATCGCGCCGGGTTGGACGGCGCGATCGCTGGAAATCGGAGGGTGGATGCTGGAGCAGCAACGATGACCATATCGAAGACGACGCATATCGGACGCATTCTCGGCACGCCGGTGCCGATGCTGATGCCGCTGGACGGCCCAGTGCATGTGCTGCTCATCGGTGAGGCACCGGGACCGCGCGGTGCCGACAAGAGCGGCGTGCCGTTTCTGGGCGACGCGGCGGGCAAGGTGCTGTACGACGTGCTCGTGCGAATGGGGGCCATGACCTTGCCGCCGGAAATCGACAGCATGGAGTGGGACGGCTCGCTGTTCGTGGCCAACAGCATCGTGCCGATCGCGCAGGGTATCGCGCTCGGCAATGCGTTCGACCGCTGCCCGACCGACGACGGCGCGTCCTTTCGCGCGCCCATGCGCTCGGAGCTCGAGGGCGTCGCGAACCTTGGTCGTCTGACCCGGGACATCACCATGCTGCGCACGCGCGGACTGAAAGGCATCGTGACGCTTGGTCGCGTGGCCACGCGCACGGTCGATACCCTGTTCAAGCGCACGCCAATGCCGGACCTGGCGCGCCGCGCGCTGCCGCATCCGTCGGCGCAGGGGCTGTTGTCGATGGCGCCCGATCGCGGCAAGGGCGCGAAGATGGCTGACCTGCAGGAAGCGTGGATGGTCCGGTGTCAGTATGCGGTGTTGCAGGCCGGGTATCCGGCGCCCGAGGCGAATCCGTCGTGACGTCGATTCGCGCGCGTTTCGACGCGCTCGAACTCACGGTGTTCTCGCAGGGCGTGGCCATGCTCGCCGAGGAGATGGGCGGGTTGCTGGAGCGCAGCAGCATTTCGCCGAACATCAGGGAGCGTCGTGATGCGAGCTGTGCGCTGTTCGACGCCGATGGACGCATGGTGGCGCAGGCGGCGCACATCCCCGTGCATCTGGGCGCGATGCCGGAGTCGGTGGCGGCGGTACGCGCCTGCGGTGCGGCCCCGGGCGACGTATTTCTGCTGAACGATCCGTCGCACGGCGGCTCGCATTTGCCCGACCTCACGATGGTCGAGGTGATCGCTGACGCCAACGATGCGCAGCGCATCATCGGGTACGCCGCCGTGCGCGCGCACCATGCGGATGTCGGTGGTATGAGTCCGGGCAGCATGCCGTTCGGCGCTACGGAACTGTTTCAGGAAGGCATCATTGTGCCGCCGGTGCGCATCGAGCGCGCCGGTGTGGCGCAAGACGATGTGATGAGGCTGGTGCTCGCCAATGTGCGCACGCCGGAAGAGCGCGAAGGTGATCTGCGCGCGCAGCGCGCGGCGTGTGCGGCGGGACGCACGGGCTGGCAGGCGCTGCACGCCCGACTCGGCGCCGACGCGTTGGGCGACGCCGTGAACGCACTGCTCGATTACACCGAGCGTCGCGTGCGGGCGCGCCTGGAGCTGTTGGAGGGCGCCGAAGGCCGCGCCGCCGACGCGTTGGAAGGCGACGGCGTGAGCGACGCGCCGATTCCGGTGGTGGTGCACGTGCGCGTGAAGGACGCAACGCTGCACCTCGATCTCACCGGCACGTCACCCGCGGTGCGCGGCAACGTGAACGCGCCACCGGCGGTGGCGCGCGCGGCCGCGGTGTTTGTGCTTCGCGTGTTGTGCGACGATGACGTGCCGGTGAACGACGGCGTGGCGCGCGCGCTGGCCCTCACGATTCCCGACGACTGTGTGGCGAACGCGAAGCGGCCCAGCGCCGTAGCGGCGGGCAACGTGGAACTGTCACAGCGCATGACGGATGTCTGCTTCGCGGCGCTGTCGGCAGCGGCGGCCAGCATTGGTGTACATGACCTGCCGATTCCAGCCTGCGGTCAGGGCACGATGAACAACGTCACGCTCGGCGCTCCCGGCTGGAGCTTTTACGAGACGCTTGGCGGCGGACAAGGGGGTAGTGCGCGCGGCGACGGACCCGATGCCGTACACGTGGGCATGAGCAACACGCGCAACACGCCGGTGGAATCGCTGGAGCGCGCGTATCCGCTGCGGGTGGTGGAGTACTCGGTGCGTCGCGGCAGCGGTGGTGCCGGTGCCAGTCGCGGCGGCGACGGTATCGTGAGGCGTTATCAGGCGATGGTGCCGTGCACGGCCACGCTGCTTACCGAACGTCGGCGTGTGGCGCCGCCGGGAGCGAACGGTGGTGGTGACGCGCTGCCGGGGCGGAACTTGCTGAACGGCGAGCTGCTGCCGGCCAAGTGCCGCGTGAACATCAGCGCGGGCGACGTGCTGACGCTAGAGACGCCAGGAGGCGGAGGATGGGGGTTGGGGAACAGCTAGGGGCGCTAAGAGTGAACTGCGCTAAGAATCAACAGCGCCAAGAATAAACTGCGCTAAGAATGAGAAGCGCGAAGCGCGCTGCTGTTCCTTCGCGGTTGATTCTTAGCGCGGTTGACTTTTAGCGCCGTTGATTCTTAGCGCCGTTCACTCTTAGCGCTTCTCGTAGTTCCCAGCTATCACACCGTAAGCGCCAGTCCTTCCCACGCCGCCAGTACCCGCAGCGTGCTCCCAGTCGCGGTCGCCATTGCGCGGCTCTCTTCGACCATGCGCTCTATCGTGTCGTCATCGCGATCGGGATGATGGTGAAACAAGACCAGCATGCCGGCGCCGCATTCGATCGCCAGGCGCGTGGCCTCGAGCGACGAGGAGTGACCCCAGCCGACATGCTTGGGCAATTCGCTGTCGAGATACGTGGCGTCGTGAATGAGCACCGGGACGTCGCGCAGGAACGCCGTGAGCTTGACCCGCCACGCCCCGGCGGCCTCCGACTCGTCGGCATACCCCAGTTCATTGTCAGGCGCGTACGCCACCGCCGGCCCGTGCTCGTCATCGAAGCGCAACACGGCCGCTTCGCCCGGATGTCGCGCGGCGAAGCGATGCACATGTGACGTGCCGACCTGGCGAGCGTTGGAGAGGTCCCAGTCGCACACGTCGAGTCGGCTGCGAATGCCGTCGACGTAGGGAAACATCGGCGGCGAGAGCAGGGCATCGACGAACGGTTGCAGCGAGGCCGTTTCGCCGTCGCCGCAGCAGATCCCGACTTCGCGCGCTTGCGTGATCAGCGGCGCGAAATGCGACAATCCCAGCACATGGTCGCTGTGCCGATGCGACAGGAAAATGTGTGCCGTGCGATCGTCGCCGTCGCTCATGAGCTGCGCACCCAGCGCCCGGATGCCGGTGCCGGCGTCGAGAATCAACAGGCCGTCGTCGTGTGCGCGCAGCTCGACGCACGGCGTGTTGCCACCGTACCGCACCGTGCGCGGTCCCGGACTGGGACAAGTACCTCTGGTTCCCCAGAAGCGTATCCGGAACCGCGGCGGGACCCCCGACGGCATCTGTGACGAATCGGGGGCGAAATCAGCCGCGCGGACGGGCGCGCGCTTCCAGCGCCGCCCGATCCACGATCGTGACCACGCGACGCTGCACGGAGATCAGTCCCTTCTCCTGGAACTCGGCCATCGCACGCGACACCGTCTCGCGGCTGGCGCCGATCATTTGCGCGATCGTCTGGTGCGTGAGCTGCTTGACCAGCGTGGCCGGTTCACCGGGCGTCGCGTGCTCCAGCAGGACCTTGGCCACACGACCCGGCACGTCGAGCAGCACCAGGCTGCCGATCGTACCATCGGCCTGACGAAGGCGGCGCGACAGCTCGACCATCAAGCCCCACGCCACCTGCGGGCTCGTTTCTACCTGACGGCGGAAATCGGCCCGGCGCAGCACCAACAGGCTGGACGGCTGCGTGGCGACCACGTGGGCGGAACGCGGACGGCCGTCGATGAGCGAGAGCTCTCCGAAGTGGTCGCCCACGTTGAGGACGTTGAGAATGACTTCGCGGCCGTCGTCGCCGATGAGCACGACTTTGACTTCACCTGAACGCACGACAAACAGCGCGTCGCCGGGGTCGCCTTCGGTGACGATCATCGCCCCCTTGGCAAAGCGTTGCTCACGCGTGAGCTCGGCAAAGCCACGCACAGCCGACCGCTCGAGTTCGCGGAATAGCGGGACGGTGGCCAGAAAGTCGGTGATCCGATCGAGCGAAACGCTCATCGTGGGCGGTGTGAATCGCAGAGGAGTAGTTCCGAACGTTACCATCGTGTGTCACCTCGGGGGGCCGGTGCCCTCGCGGGTGTCCCGTGAAGGTACCAAGGTGGAGAAAGGAGGCAAGCGGACAGCCGAGGCCTCCGAACCTGCTCTGGAGTGTCGAACGCGGTTATCTTTCGGTGATACCCGGGACATCCGTGTAGGTCCGCGCTTCGGTCGATATTTCCGACCCGCAAGAAGAGTACGATGCACGTCACGTGCCTCGCCGTGACCGGTATCACGAAGCCTTTCGAACTCGAGCACACCCTCTCAATGCTGACCCATCTTCGCGACCGCATGGCCGACGCGTTGCGTCGCGCCACCGAAGTGGAGCAGCTGCTGGCCGACCCGGAAACGGTGAAGGACGCGCCGCGGCTTGCTGCACTCGGTCGCGAGCATCATCGCCTGGCCGAAGTTGTTCAAAAAGTGAACCGCTACACCAAGGCCGAGGCCGAACTCGCCGATGCGCGAGAGATGGCCAATGGTGACGACGCCGACTTTGCGGCTGAAGCCAGAGCCGAAGTCGAGCGGCTCGAGCAGGAGTGCACGGGGCTGGAGAAGGCGCTGCTGCCACTGCTGATTCCGCGCGACCCGCTCGATGATCGACCTGCCATCTTCGAATTACGGGCCGGCACTGGTGGTGACGAAGCCGCCCTGTTTGCCGCCGACTTGCTGCGCATGTACACGCGCTTCATCGAACGGAAAGGCTGGCGTATCGAAGGCATCTCGTACTCCGACGGCACGCTCGGCGGTGTGAAGGAAGCGGTGTTCAAGGTGATCGGCGACGGTGCATTCGGCATGCTGCGCTGGGAGTCGGGGGTGCATCGCGTGCAACGCGTGCCGGCCACCGAATCGCAGGGCCGTATTCACACCTCGGCGGCTACGGTGGCGGTGCTGCCGGAAGCCGAAGAAGTCGACGTCAAGATCGAAGACAAGGATCTTCGCATCGACGTGTTCCGCTCGTCGGGACCCGGAGGGCAGAGCGTGAATACCACCGACTCCGCCGTGCGCATTACGCACATTCCGACCGGCTTGGTGGTGTCGCAGCAGGACCAGAAGTCGCAGCTGCAGAACAAGGCCAAGGGCATGGAAGTGCTGCGCGCGCGGTTGCTCGATCTCCGGTTGTCCGAGCAGGAAGCCGAGCGGTCGCGCATGCGCAAATCGCAGGTGTCCACCGGCGACCGGTCGGCCAAGATCCGCACTTACAACTTTCCGCAGGGTCGGGTCACCGATCATCGCGTGGGCGTGACGCTGTACGATATCGATCGGGTGCTCGACGGCGATCTGGGACCGTTCCTCGACGCGATCGCGCTGGCGAACGCGGAAGAGAGCCTGAGTGGCTGACACCGCGCGGCTGCTGCGTGATGTGCTGCACGACGCCGCGCGGCTGCTCTCGGAGTCGACGTCGCTCACCGCAGAAGCCCATGCGGAGGGCGCATCGCTCGATGCCGACCGCGAGTCCCGTTGGCTGGTGTCGGCGGTGCTGGATATCGCACCGGGCGAAGTGGGACGACTGCTGTCGGTCGGCTACCGCGTATCCAGCGTACGGTCGGCGCACATCGAAGCGGCCGCGCGTCGCCGGGCGACCGGAGAACCAGCCGCCTACTGTGTGGGCAGCGCCCCCTTTCGGGAGCTGGTCCTGCAGGTCGACCGGCGGGTGCTCATTCCGCGTCCGGAAACGGAAATCGTGGTCGGTGAGGCGTTGCGGATCACGTCAGGGCGCCCGGGCGGGACGGCGGTCGATATCGGCACTGGGTCCGGCGCCATCGCCCTGAGTCTGGCCACGGAAGGTCGGTTCGAGCGAGTGATCGCGACGGACCTCTCCGACGACGCACTGGCCGTGGCAACGGCGAACGCGGCGCAGGTGGCCATTGCGCAGCCCGCAGCGGCGCCCGTGGAGTTCCGGCAGGGGGCTGATCTGGCCCCGCTTGGAGGAGTCCAGGCCCGTGTGATTGTGTCCAACCCGCCCTACATTGCGTACAGCGAAGCGGCCGGCCTACCGCGCAGTGTGCGGGATTGGGAGCCCACGGTCGCGCTCGTGGCGGCTCATGACGGCATGGCGCGCTACGATGCCATCCTGACGGGCGCTCACCGCCTGCTGGAGCCGTTCGGCTGGGTGGTGTTCGAGGTGGATGCCCGGCGCGCGCAACAGACCGCGGCCCTGGCAATCACTCGTGGGTATCAGCAGGTACAGGTCGTGCGCGATCTCACCGGTCGCGAACGCGTGGTGCTCGCGCAGCACGTTCCGGCATAATTCTCACTTCATTGCTTCTACTCGGCCGAGGAGGCCGATCTCCATGCTCGAAAGCAAGGCGAAGGACCTCGGCCGCACGATCGGTCAAAGCGACGAGTACAAGGCCGTGAAGCGCAGCAGCGAGGCGCTGAACGCCGATCGCGAAGCGACCACGGTGCTGCGACAGATGGAGAAGATCCGCCAGGATGCGCAGGCGATGATCGATCGCGGCGAAGAGCCGACGAACGAGATGGAGCAGCAGCTCGACACGCTGCTGCAGCAGGTGCAGGTGAACAGCGCCTATCAGGCCGCGATCTCGGCGCAGGACAACTTTGACAAGCTGATGCTGCGCGTGAATCAGTGGATCGCCGATGGCATCCGTACGGGTGCCACCAGCTCGATCATTCTTGGCTGATCGGCCAGTCATGTCGGGCGTCGCAGGCGGGTGCTTCATCGTATTGGAAGGCGGTGAGGGGGTCGGCAAGACGACGCAGTGGCGTCGGCTGGCCGACGCGCTTACCGTGGCCGGTCACGATGTGGTGCCACTGCGCGAGCCCGGAGGTACGCCGGCGGGAGACGCGCTGCGCGCCGTGCTGCTCGAACCGTCGTCGGCACTCACGCCCGAAACCGAGGCGCTGTTGTTCGCCGCCTCGCGCGCACAGTTGGTGCGCGATGTGATCACACCGGCACTGCGCCGCGGTGCGGTCGTGCTGGTCGATCGGTTCCTGTTGTCGACCTACGCGTATCAGGGTCGCGGTCGCGCGCTGTCACTGGCGGCGCTGCGTGATGTGAATGCGTTCGCGACGGCTGGACTCGCCCCTGATCTCACGTTGCTGTTGTCCCTGCCGCTCGACGAGTCGATGGCGCGCATGCATGCGCGCGGAAGTGCCGATCGTATGGAGCGTGAGGATGCTGCGTTTCATCGCCGCGTGCGCGCGGCGTTCGACGACGCGCTCGATCCAGCATGGCAGGCCCAGCATCCCGAGATCGGCCCCGTCGTCGCCATCGAGGCGGGCGGCGACGCCGACGTGGTAACAACGCGTTGTCTGGCGGCATTGGCCACGAAGTGGCCTCATCGTTTTTCCGAGGTGCAGGTGGAGCGTCCGTTGTCTGCCGTACAGGTGACCCATGGCTGAGACGCTGCCGGATACGCCGCGCAGTTCCCGGCGTCGATCGCGAACGATCGCGGCGGCTGCGCTGTTCGTCGCGCTGCTGTCGCTTGGTGGCTGGTGGGCCGGTCGTGATTTGACCGCCGGTACTCGACAGGTCCGTGCGCCACTCGGCGGTGCACGCCTATTCGATCAGGTCGTCGCGGCGGTGGCGCAGAAATACGTGGACTCGCTCGATGGCAGCGCGCTGTACGAGAAGGCGGTATCCGGATTGCTGCGCGAGCTCAAGGACCCGTATACATCGTATCTCACCGACGACCGCCTGCGCCGGTTGAATGAGCAGATCAGCGGTACCTATGCCGGCGTGGGGTTGCAGATCGACATCCGCGATAGCTGGCCGGTGGTGATCGAGCCGATCGTTGGTGGTCCTTCGGAACGTGCTGGCGTGCTGGTGGGCGATCGCATCGTACTGGTCGGCAAGGAGTCGACGCGGGGATGGTCGCGCGAGGAAACGTCGAAGGCGATGCGCGGGGCGCCGGGATCGAGCGTCGCGTTTACCGTGGAACGCGGTGACTCGCGCGTGAACTTCACGTTGTTGCGCGACAAGGTGCATCTGCGCGCGGTGCAGCGCGTGCAGTTGCTGCAGAACGGCGTGGGCTATGTGGATGTGAACGTGTTCAGCGCGCAGACGGCCACGGAGCTGAGCGTGGCGGTGGATTCCGTCGTGAAGCTTGGCGCGCGTTCGCTGATCATGGATCTGCGTGGCAATCCGGGCGGACTGCTGGAGCAGGGTGTCGCAGTGGCCGAGCTGTTCCTCGATCGCGGGCAGAGCATCGTGCAGCTTCGCGCGCGTCCGGGCTCGCAACCGCAGGTGTTCACGGATAGTCAGCCGCAGCGTTGGCCGACGTTACCGTTGGCGGTGCTGGTGGATCGCGCCAGCGCGAGCGCCTCGGAGATCGTGGCTGGCGCGTTGCAGGATCACGATCGCGCGATTGTGCTGGGCGTGACGTCGTTCGGAAAGGGCAGTGCGCAGAACGTGTATCCGCTCTCGAGCGGCGGCGCACTGCGACTCACCACCGCGCGCTGGTACACGCCGGTCGGTCGCAGCATCAATCGTCCGGCACCGCGCGACCGCGACGAAGAGCCCGAAGACAGCGCCGAAGTGACGCTACCCGATACGATCCGTCCGCGTTTTCGTACCGATGCGGGGCGCACCGTGTTCGGCGGTGGTGGCATCACGCCCGACGTGATCATGAGCGACACCACCGCGCCGATGCAGGTACAGTCGTTGGCGCGCGCCATGGGCAAGAACGCGGGAGCCTATCGCGACGCCGTCGCCAAACAGGCCCAAGCGCAGAAGCGGAAGCTGATCGGTCCGGGCGACCCGGTCACGCCGGCGATGCTCGATGCGCTGTATGCCGATCTGGTGGGCCGCGGCGTGGCGCCGCCGCGCTCCGTGTTCGACAGCGCGTCTCCGTGGATCTCACGGTCACTCGGTTACGAGATGACGCGGGTGGCCTTCGGTGCGGATGCTGATTTCCTGCGGCGCACGCAGGACGACAGTGCACTCCATCGTGCGATGCAACTGCTCCAGGGTGCGCGCAGCCCGCGTGATGTGTTCTCGAAGCTCGAGAAGCGCGCGGTCGAAGTACCGGCCGCCATTCGCTAGCGAAAGGCGTTAACGACTGCCGGGCAGCTTCGTCGAGACCTTCACGCCCTTGGGTGTGACGAACTTGAATGCGTCCTTCGGGAGCGTCGCGTCGGGCAGCCAGCTGGTGAGCGTGATGGTACGATCGACGCCTTGGCTGTCGAGCACCTGCACGCGCACCGGTCGTGCCTCTTTGTCGTCGAGCCAGAGCACCGCCTTGCTGAACGGTACCGAGCTCGCGCTCTTGGGCACCAGCTGCACACGACGCGTGGCGCGGCCGTCGATGGGCATGTTCTCGCCGCCCGTGATCGTGAACGCGCGGCGCGGCGTGTCGAGCAGTTGACCGAGCAGATCGGCCACAATGGCGCCGTCGGCATCGGCTGGCAGCTTCAACACCTGGCCCGGCGTGCTGCTGGGCAGATACACCCACAGACTCTTGCCGTCGCCCACTATGCGATCGCCGGCCGGATCGGTGAACGTGATCGAAACCCGATTCGGCCGCTCCTGCACGAACACACCACGTGAAGCGACGGTACGGCCCAAGATCGGATTGCTGATCTTCTGATCGAAGTTCGCCTGCAGCGTGCGCGTGGTCGACCAGGATTTCGCCACGCGCGCGTAGGCGGCTTCGGCGTCGGCAACGGTCTGGGCTGAGAGCGCCGCTGTCGCGGGCAGGGCCATGGCGACGGCCGCCGACAGCGCGCGGCCGAGAGCGCGGGCCGGAACTCGATTCATGATGATCATAGGACTAATTACACGCGGGGGCAGAGCAGGTGCCCGTGGCGGACACCTGCTGAACGTCAGATCGTACTGCGTGTCACTGAACCGGCGTCGGTGCCAGTTGACGATCAATGGCTCCGGCGATCAGACGCAGCTGCCGAACGAGCTCGGAGAACTGTTCCGGATACAGCGACTGCGCGCCATCGGAGAGCGCCTTGTCGGGCGTGGGATGCACTTCCACGAGAATGCCGTCGGCACCGGCGGCGACCGCAGCGCGCGCCATCGGTGTCACTTTGTCGCGCAGTCCCGTGCCATGGCTCGGATCGGCCATGATCGGCAGGTGCGACAGCTTCTGCACCACGGGAATGGCCGTGAGATCGAAGAGATTGCGCGTCGCGCTGTCGAAGGTGCGCACGCCACGCTCACAGAGAATCACGTTCGGGTTGCCTTCCGACAGCACGTACTCGGCGCTGAGCAGCAGATCGTTGATCGTGGCCGCCATACCGCGCTTGAGCAACACCGGCTTGCCGAGCTTGCCCACGTGACGCAAAAGCGAATAGTTCTGCATGTTGCGCGCGCCGATCTGGATGCAATCGGCATACTCGGCCACCATGTCGGCGCCGCGCTCATCCATCGCTTCGGTGACGATCGCGAGGCCGGTTTCATTGCGCGCGAGGGCGAGCAGCTTGAGCCCCTCGAGGCCAAGGCCTTGGAAGGCGTACGGCGACGAACGCGGCTTGAAGGCGCCGCCACGCAGGGCATGCGCACCGGCGTTCCGTACCGCATGGGCCGACGCCAGAATCTGCGCTTCACTCTCCACCGAACACGGCCCTGCGAACACCACGACATCGCTGCCGCCCACGCGCACGCCCGGCGCGATCTCCACGATCGTGTTCTCGTTCTTCCATTCGCGCGAGGCCTGGCGATACGGCTTCTGCACGATGAGGACGTTCGCCACGCCGGGCAGCCCCTCGATGTACGACCAATCCACCTGCGCGTCATCGCCCAGGAGACCGATCGCCGTGCGCACGGCGCCCGGCATGGGAAGGGGCTTGAAGCCCTGTCGCACGATCTCGTCGCAGACCTTGTCGATGTCGGCGGCGCTCGCATTGGGCTGCATTACGACCAGCATGTCACGTCCTCAGAATTCGATGGACCAGCCGTCGGTCGCGAGGACCGTTGGACCGGTGTAGCACTCCGCCACTTCGCCGAGAATGTTCACGGTTTCCACGGGCGGATAGAAATGCGTCAGCACGAGCCGAAACGCGGCCGCGTGCGCGGCGAGCTGTCCGGCCTGTCGCGGGGTCAGGTGCTCGCGAATGGCCATCGTGTCAGGCAACGAGCACTCGGCCAACAGCAGGTCGCATCCCGCCGACCACGCCCCGAGCGCCTCGCTCACGCCGGTGTCACCGGTGTACACGAGACGTCGCTCCCCGTCACTCACGGAATATGCTACGCTCTCAGCCGTATGTGGTACCGGTTGCGCGCTCAGCGTGACGTGGTCGCCGACTTTCACGATCTCGTCGGGGACGAGTTCACGGACGGTGAAAGGGAAGCCGGGGGCCAGCATCCAGGCGCCGTACACGCCCGCCATGCGTTCGATCAAGGCACCGGTCCCCGGCGGTCCGTACAGCGTGACGGGGGCACTACGAGGCGGCAGCTGGCCCCAGCGCCAGCCCATGAGCAGCAGAGGCAGGTCGGCGATGTGATCGGCGTGAAAATGCGTGATGGCCACGTGGCTAATGGCCGACCAGTCGACGCCAAGCGAGGCCATACGGTGGACCGAGCCGCTGCCGCAATCGAGCAGCAGTCGGATGTCGCCCGCTTCCACCAGATGTGCGGCACTCACGCGTGTCGGGTGCGGCGCGGCCGTGCCGGTGCCGATGGTCGTGAGCTTCATGCGCGGCGACTCGTCGACGCCACGGTCAGCGTCCCTTGAACAGCATGCGCCGGAACGTCGGCGTGCCGCTGCCACTGCGGAAGCGCGCCACGTACACGCCCGGGGCTACAGTACGCCCGTCGCTGGCCGTACCGTCCCACACGAAGCGGCTATCGCAGTTGCTGCCGGCGCCCGGCGCGCCGCGGCCGTATCGGCCGGCGGGAAATTGGATCACGCCATCGAGCCCGGGCACGATGGTGCGCACCACGTTGCCGCGAAGATCGAGCACATCGAGTGACACCGTGCCGCCAGGTTGACCGAGATCGAACCAGAAGCAGGTGTTGAAGGTCGTGGCCGACGGAAAGGGATTGGGGAAGTTCTGATACAGAATGGTGGTGGTCGGCAGCAGCGGATCGACAATCGAAAAGGAGGCGCTGCTCGCCACGCGTACGAAGTCGCCGTTGGGAAGCGTGGCGCGCACGTTCCAAAAATACGGCGTCTCCGCTTGCAAATTGGTCGCCGCGCGGAACGTGGTATCGCGCAGGCCCGCGGCGGCCTGTTCGGGACGCCCGCCGTTCGTGATCTCGATGGAATACGTCCACGGGCCAGCGGCAGGTGTGATCCGCGCACTTTGCCACACGAACAGCGGTCGGCGAATATCGAAGATGCCACCCGAATTTGGTTTCGGAGCGATCAACGTGAGCCACGTCGGTACGGTTCGCGGACCCGTGATCGGCGACTCCGCGGTCGCGCCCAGCGCCCCCTGCACACTGGCCCGCCAGTAGACGGTGGCTTCGCTGGGCAGGGCGCGCGTGATCTGCACTGCGATTGTGGTATCGGAGGTCGAGAACGACGAATCGACCGCCAGTGAACCGACAGCGAAGTCCACGGTCGTGGCGATCTGTACCCGCACGCGTAGCGGGCGCTGATTGGCGAAACCGAGCGCGCGCACGACCAGTGATGGCGTGAGCGTCGGCAATGCCACCGCCGTCGGACCGTCTACGACCACCGACTGCCCCGACAGCAGCCGGGGCATCGTCACCAACGCGGCGCCGCAGCACAGCGCTGCGGCGCTCCACCATCGCCGCTGCGGGCGCGAAATCACGCCGGCGACGGTTCCGCTGCGGAGTCCTCGTCGGCGGTGCCGTCGACGGCATCATCGACCTCGTCGCCGCCGATCTCGCCCGCGATGGCGTCGTCAGGCACGATGGTTTCGTCCACCTGCTGGCCGCCGCGCAGGCGCACGCTCACGATCGACGACACGCCCGGCTCCTGCATCGTCACGCCGTACACCGCATCAGCGGCTTCCGACGTCGTGCGCGGGTTGTGCGTGATCACGATGAACTGCGTCCGCGACTTGAAGTCGTTCAGCATCTTCACGAAACGGCCGATGTTCTGATCGTCGAGCGGCGCGTCCACTTCGTCCATGAGGCAGAAGGGACTCGGCTTGGTGAGGAAGATGCCGAACAGCAGCGACAACGCCACGAGGGCGCGCTCACCGCTGGAGAGCAGGTGAATGCGCTGCGTCTTCTTGCCGCGCGGCGACGCATGAATCTCAATGTCGCAGTCGAGCGGCGCGTCGGGGTTCTCGAGTCGCAGGTCGCACTCGCCACCACCGAACATGCGCAGGAAGATCTGACGGAAGTTCTCGCGCACCTGCGAGAAGGTGGCCAGGAACAGCTCACGCGCCGTGCTGTCGATTTCACGAATGGCCTGATGCAGCGACTGCTTGGCGGCCACGAGATCGTTGCGCTGCCCGGTCAGGAACTCGAGACGACGCTGCTCTTCCTCGTGTTCTTCGATCGCCAACGGGTTGACGGGGCCCAGCTCGTCGAGCGATTCCCGCAACTGCTTGGCTTCGGTGCGCAGTACATCGGTTTCGAGGTCGAGCTCTTCGAATCCGGCCAGCAAATCCTCGAGCGTGCGACGCCATTCGGTTTCGAGACGCTGACGGATAGCTTCGCGACGGCCCGACAGCTCGGTGTGTCGCAGCTGCGCCCCGTGCAGCTGCTCACCCAGCGCCGACGCACGGCGGCGGGCTTCATCGAGCATGCGCTCGGCCTCGTCGAGTGCACCGGTGGCCGCGGCCACGGCCCGCTCGGCATCGGCCAGGCGCGCGTCGGCATCAGCCAGCGTCTTCTGTTCTGTTTCCAGCTCGGAGCGCCAGCCGTCGAGCTGCTGCGCCAGATTCTGGTCGGCCTCGGAGAGATTCGAGAGCTCGCGCGCCAACGACTCGAGGCGCGCCGCAGCCGTGGAGTCTTCTTCGTTCAACCGCTTCTCGCGGTCGATGGCGACCGACAAACGCGCCTGCGCCTGGGCCTGCGCCACCTGCCACGTGGCCCGCGCTTCGCGTGCCTGTTCCTGATCGCGCTCCGCGATCGACATCGCCTCACGTGCCTCGGCGATATCAGCATCGGCCTCACCGGCACGCGCGTGCAGCGCTTCGGCCTGCTGCGCCAGCTGCTTCGTGCGGGAGTCGAGCTCCTCGAGACGCGAGATGAGACGTTCGGCGAGCGCGCTCGATTGCTGCAGTTCGCGCTCGGCGCGCTCGCGGCGACGCTCGACTTCCTGCTGCACATCGGCCGCGCGACGCGATTCCTGCTGTGCGCGGTTGGACGTTTCCATCGCGGCCTGCTGCGCACGCTCCGCTTCACCGAGCGCCAACCGCGCCGCTTCAGCGGCCATCATGCATTCATCACGGCGCGCATCCGCGGCGGCAAGATCCGATTCGAGTCGCGTGATCTCGGCGCGACGCTGCAGCGGGCCGGGGCCCGTGGCCGTGCCTGGCAGGAACACGGCGCCACGTTCATCGATGAACGCTTCACCGCTATCGATCGCGCGCACCTTGCCGAGCAACGCGCGCACCCACCGCGACGCGGCACCAGACGACTGTACGCTGCCCGCCAACGCGTCGGCATCGGCACCCAAGTCGGTGACGACATCGAGCGGGAGCAGCAGCAGCGGCCCCGGCTGCGTATCGGCGTGCCAACGACGCACGGCGGCCGCGGCATCGGCATCGCGCACAACGATCGCGTGCATGGTGGCGCCGAGGTAGCGTTCCACGAGCTTCGCCGCTTCGCCGTCGGCGGTGAGGAAGTCGGTGAGCGGACCCAGCACCGCCCCGTCGCCGAACCGCTCGCGTTCCTTGAGCAGCTTGGCCGCCGACGGGGCCAGACCTACGCGTTCACGCTCGAGTGCCGCCAGCGCATTCAAGCGGCCTTCGAGTGCCGTGCGTGACTGCACGGCGCTGGCCAGCGCACTGCGTGACTCGGCATCGGCCGTGCGCGCGGTGGCGGCGGCCAAGCGCGCGCCTTCGAGCGCGTGCAGCGCATCCTGCGCATTCGCCTGGGTGATCGACACCTGCTCGCGCGCGGCGATCAGTTCGCGTTCGGTCACATCGAGGGCATCGGCCAGCTGCTGACGCTCGATCTCCAGCGCCTCACGACGATTCTGCGTCTCGAGATGTTCACGCGATGCGCCGTCGCGATCGAGTTCGATGCGGCGGGCCTGGTCGCGGTGTTCGCGCACCTGACGTTCGAGCTGCTCAAGCACGGCGCGCGACTGCTGTACCGCTTCACGCGTAGTCTGTTCGGCGGCGAGGCGTTCCTGCAGCGCTTCACCCGCGTCAGCCAGTTCCTTCTCGAGCGTGGTCCGATCACCCACGGCGCGCTCGCGATCTTCACGCAAACGGCGGCCGAACGCTTCGTTCTCCTTCCGTTCCTCTTCGGCGCGCTGCTTGCGCATGGTCGTGCTGCGCTGACGCTCTTCGCTCACGGCGAGTTCGCGCTCGAGCTTCTGCGTCTTGTCGCGCTGCTCGGTAGAGAGACGCGCGAGTTCGAGACGGCTGGCTTCGGCCGCGGAGCGCGCACCATGGGCCTGCTCACGCAGCATCTCGGCTTGCGTGATGGCTTCTTCGCCACCGGGGACATCCAGCTGCAGCTCTTCGAGACGGCCATCGAGCGCCGAGAGTTCTTCGCGCCACGCCGCCATCTCTCGGGTGGCCAACGAAATCTCGACCTGGAACCGACGCGACATCAATTCGGCGTGCCGTTCGGCGCGACGACGCTGACGTGCCAGCGAGCGCACCTGACTCTGCACTTCGTTGATCAGGTCATCGAGGCGTGCCAGGTCGACGGTCGTTTCTTCGAGACGGCGTTCGGCACTGCGGCGCCGATCGCGATACAGGCCGACACCGGCCGCCTCTTCGAACAGCTCGCGGCGCTCGTCGGGGCGGTCGGAGAGCAGGGCATCGATCATCCTGCTTTCGATGACCACGCCGGAGTCGGCGCCGAGGCCGGTGCCACGCACCAGGTCCTGAATGTCGCGCAAACGGCACGGCGCGCGATTCAGCAGATACTCGCTCTCTCCCGAGCGCATCAAGCGCCGGGTGATGACGACTTCCTTGAATGGGACCGGGAGTTCGCCTTCGGTGTTGTCGAAGTGCAGTGACACTTCGGCCATGTTCACGGCCTTGCGTGCCGACGACCCGTGGAAGATCACGTCCTCCATCTTCGCGCCGCGCATGGCCCGCGCGCGCTGCTCGCCCAGCACCCATCTTACGGCATCCGAGACATTCGACTTGCCGCTTCCGTTGGGGCCGACGATGGCCGTCACACCCTTTTCGAACACGAACTCCAAGTGATCGGCAAAGGCCTTGAAGCCATGGACCTCGAGCTTCGTCAGACGCACTAGAACGCTCTCCCAGTTCGATAAACCAACACAGGCGCGACGCGCAGGGCGCGCAAAGAATCTGCAAGCGGGGTCGCTTGCATCGGCGATTCGAACGCGCCGGTATACACAGTCGCGCTGCCATCAGGTTGCAGCAACGCGTACGCGATGATGCCGCGATTCGCCAGCTCGGCGAGTCGCGTGGGGATCAAAGTCGGTGTGACGCTGCGCGCGAGGCGCAACGCATACGGCACCGACACGATGCTCCCCGATCCCACGATCTTCTGCGTGCGTAGCTTTGTCAGCAGCGACTCGGCCTGCGCGCGCGTGGACGATGCACCAATCGTGACGCGGAACCACTGTTCGTTGCCTTCCGCCACCGGCGACAGCGCCACGGCGTCGAGCGCACGCACGCGGGCATCCGGCATCGCGGCGGCGCGCGTATTGGCGGTGGCGAAATACACGGCAAATCGCGACGCGGACGCCGAGTCGGCGGCATTTTCCACGGTCATCGGCGGACTCGCAGTGCGAAGACTGTCCGGTGTCGGAATGATGGTGCCCGTAGAGTCGCGCAGCAGCGAGTCGCGCTTGGCGCTGTCGCTGCGCACCGAGGTGTCCATCGGTGTGGGCGGTACGACGACCGCCGTACTGTCGGGTTCACGCTGCTTGCCCGTGATCAGTTCGGCGACTGGTTCGGGCAGGCGTGCCATGAGCTGTGGCCAGAAGGCGCCCAGTGCTACGGCAATAGCGCCGAGTACGGACACGATCGCGATGAAACGACGGCGTCGGCTCGACTCGTCTTCGGCGGCGGCAGCGCGTGCGCGCGCCGCGTTCGGACGCGGCGTGGGCGGTAGCGGCTCGGGCTTGGGCGGTGCAGGCGGGGCAATGAGCGGCACCCCCTGCGGGGTGGGGAACACGGTGTCGCCGACGGGCATCAGCGCGCCGACGTAGGCACACAAGTCGGCGAAGCCGGGTGTGGCCGGGTTGGCGACCACCACCAGCAGCGCGCCGACCTGATGAAAGCCCGCCGCCAGGCGGCGCCACCGTTCGTTCGCATACACCGCGTCGTGTGCCACCGCTTCCGTGCCGCTCGGCATCAGAAACACGTTCTCGGCGCCGGCCATTGGTCGCGCGATCTTGTTGAGCGACACACCGTAGAGGAAGCTGTCCGAAATGCCATGCGGATCATCGCCGGTCAGCAGCGCTTCAATCGCGGGCGCCTCGCCGATCAAGTCAGCCACGGCCACGCGTCGGCGCAGTCCCTGCGCCCGCGCGACGCCGAGCGCCATCGAGGTCGCCAGCGACGCATCGGTCGCGGCGATGACCACGGAGCAGATGCCGTCGAGCAGAGGCGCCAAGCGGCGGCCCTCCATCTCCCACGATTCGGTCAGACTGAGCGGCGTCACGGTGCCCCCTCGAAGATCCAGTAACTCTGTCCCGACGCTTTGCCGACGCGCTCGGCGTCGGCGCGCGTTAGGTACGGACCGAGTACGACGCGATACAGGGTTTTTCCGGCACGGTCTGACGTCGTGATGCGCGGCGTCTCACCATCCGCGCGAATGCGCGATGCGACCTGACGTGCCTGCTTCTCGTCGAGTACCGCGGCAAACGACACGGTGAACGCCGACGCCACCGGCGTGTCGGCGCGGCCGATCGCGCCAGCACCACCGCGTGCGCTGTCACGCGCGGGGTCACGCGCGGGGTCACGCGCCGCCGCGCTGTCGGCGTAGTCCACCGAGTCACGCGGGGCGCTGGTGCGGAACTGTACAGGCTGATCGAGGCCGGCGGCACGCGGGCGGAAGCCGTTCCATCGCAGCGTGTACCAGAACTGATTCGCCCCACCGTCTACCGTGCGCATGTCGGCTAACGTCGACGGATGCGCGAACACGACGTCCTCGCCGCGCGTGGTGGCGATCGCGCCATCGGGTAACACGAGCGGCAGGTCGCCGCGCCACTCGCTGCGCACCACGCCGATCACGGCATCGCTGCCAAGACTGATGACATACACCGAGTCGGCCCCGCCACGCGCCAGCAGCACGCGACCCATCGGGTCCATGCGCAGCGCACGCGGTACGCCGGGCAGCGTGATCTTGCCCTTCACGCCTTCCTCGAAGCGATCCACGACGCGCAGCAGTTCTTCATGCTCGATCGCCACGAACAAGCGGTCACCGCTTGGCGTGGCGGCGATAGCCGTGACCGGATCACCGATATCGACTTCGAGCGCCTTGGCGAGATCGCGCGTGCGTACGGCGATGACTTCGTCGTTGCCGCCGAAGAAGACGCGATCACCGACGGCACCGGCCGTCGCGCCAAGGGACTTGCGCAACGTGGTTTCGTCGCCGCCGATATTGAATGACAAACTGTCGGTGACGTCCTGTCCGGGAGGTCGCACACGCCACACGATGGCGCGATCTCCCTTGGCGCCGGCCACGATCAGTGAACCGTCGGCTTGCGCGTAGAGCGCATGCGCGGGAAGCGTGGGAGTGAAGCGCCAGTCGCCGCCACTCGGTGTGTAGCGCGTGATCTCGCCGTCGGTCGTGAGCGCGTAGATCGCGCCGCCATCGGCCGACGAGGCCACGGCCACGTCATCCTTTCGCGACGTGGTCACGGTGCCCAAGCGGATGTCGATGCGCACGGGCGCGCCGCTGGTATCGACGGCGGCGAGATAACCGTCTTCCGCACCGAATCCGATGATGCGATCGAGCGCCGGAAGCCGGGCACTCGACCGCCACAGTGTGGAATCGAGGTCCGGGTAGCGGGTAGCCGTCATGACACCGCCGTCGCGCGAAACGCGCAACACGATCGGGTCCGGACCACCGGGGATACTAGGAGTGGCGTCGGCTCCGGAAGGGCGGGACGAGCGATCGGCACAGCCGCCGGCAACACCGCACGCGAGGAGCACGAGCGCCGTCGCTATGAGCGTGCGCACGGGCGAAAAGTACCTGTCAGAGGCAGGAGCAGGGAGGGGGGACGGCAGGGGAAATCCCCTATCGTCCCCCCTTGTTCTCAGCCCCCAACCCGACGGGGGCGGTGGCTCAGTAGCTGGCGCCGAAGAACCAGGTCCCGAAGCCCTTCGTGCCGGGGCGGCTGATCGGCACCGCCCAGTCCCAGCGCACGATGGCGATGTTGAACAGGTTCAGGCGCACACCGAAGCCATAGCTCTGCAACAGCGCCCGCTGCTTCGAGAAGTCGTATCCCTCGGGACGGCTGGCGATGACCTGCTGCCCCTTCGACCAGGCCACACCGGCGTCGTAGAAGAAGAGGCCGTCGATGGGCGGGAGGCCGATCGGGAGGCGACCGCCACCGAAGCTCCGGATGATCGGGAAGCGCAGTTCGGCGTTGGCGAAAGCCACCCGGCTGCCGATCAACTCGACCGAGTTGCACGAGCTGCCGTCGTCGGTGGGCAGGCCCGTACAGGCAATCGCGCCCAGATCCTCGCGATTATAGCCGCGGATGAAGTCGGGACGACCGATCCATTTCGGGAATCGTAACTCGTCGCGACCCACCGACATGCTGGTGGAGAAGCGGGTGGCGAAGGTGACGTAGTTAAAGAGGATCGGGTAGTAGCCGCGGATGTCGGCCACATACTCGGTCCATTTCCACGTGCCGACACTCGGCTCCACCTCGAGACGCATGCGACGGCCGGAGATCGGCCCGGTGTACCCGAACAGCGTGTTGTCGGTGACGAAGGCGAGATACGGCGAAATCGTATTGGCCGACGCGACGTTGCGCGTGGGCCCGCGCTCGAAGCCCGTGGCGTACCCTTGCTGGGTGTCGACCAGACGCGTGAACGGGAACACCTGCTGATCGATGTTCTGGAAGCGCGCCCCCAGCTCGAATCGCGTGAAGCGATTGAGCGGATACAGGCCGGCGGCGAACACCTGACGCACGACGAGCCGCGTGATCTCCTGCGACTCTGAGAACTGATCGTTACCGAGGTTTTCCTGGGTGTAGTTCGACAGCAGATAGATCGGCTGTTGAATCACTCCGGTGGTGTATTGCAGTCGCCGGCCGAGACTGGTGTACCCGACAAACACCTGCGCGTCGCTGAGCTGCCCGTTGATCGAGCCCGAGAGCGCGAGACGCCGATCGCCAAGCAGGTCGCTGAGCACCACGGTGGTACCGCCGAACGTGCCTTGCCCGAATCCGCCTTGCTGATAGCCGATGGACGGCTGCGCCACGTACTCGGGCGTGAGACGAGCCTTGTAGCGATAGTCTCGGAACTTGGTGGAGTCGGGCAGATTGAAATCGAAGCTGTCCATCAGCGCGCGCACGCTCACCGTCTCGGCGAGACGGGCGGCCACCGACACCGGCAGATCGTCTGACGCGCGCGCTGTCGCGCCCACGGTAGGGCGGTAGAACGACTGACGGGCCGCGGCCGTATCCGTGAGCGTAGCGCGATTCAGGTGCGCCGTGGGGTCGACCTTGACCGGTGTGGTTGGCCCGGTGGTGGGCTTCACGGGCGTCGCACCCTGCGCCACGACGACGGGATCGCGATACGGCTCCTTCTTCAGCGACCGCGGATTCTTGATCTTCCAGATCGCGTGGTCGGTCTTTTCGTAGTACACAAAGGCCAACACGTCGGCGCCGCGCGCCCACGTGATCGCCGGCGACTGCTCCGCCACCGCCGTGACCGCTCCCAATACGTTTGTGAGCTGATAGTGCTGCTTCGCCTCGAAATCGTACAGGAAGATGTTGGCAATGCCGGTGCGATCCGTGATGTAGGCGAGCGACTTGCCGTCGGGCGCCCACTGCGGATTGAGTGCACGTCCGCCTTGCCCTTCGATGATCGACACCTTCTGTGTCTCGAGATCGAGCAGCGACAGCTTCCACTTGCCAATCTTCAGGATGTCGAGATCCGTATCGTCACCACGATCGCTCACGAACGCGATGGTGCGCCCGTCGGGCGACCACTGCGGCTGCAGATCGCCAAACGGATCCTTGGTGACCTGCGTATAACCGCCGGCATCGAGCGACGCGATATACAAATCGCTCATGCCGTGCCGCATGCCACTGAACACGATGCGACGTCCATCGGGCGAGAAGCTGGGGCTCAGCACCTGATCGAGTTCGAAATCGAACTTCTTCAGGATCTTCCGCGATTTCACGTCCATCACGTACAGCACGTCGCGTCCACCGCTCTGCCCGGTGAAGGCGAGCAGCTTCGCGTCCGGCGAGAACGACGGCTGCGAGTAGATGTAGCGCAGCTGCTCGTAGTCGGGATTGGTGGTCGTCTTGACGAGGCGCGCGATGCGCTTGCCTGTCTCGCCGTTGGCGAGATACATCTCGGGGAACACTTCGCCGCGCAGGAAGCTGCCGTAGGCGATGTACGTGATGTACTTGCCGTCGTCGGACAGCGCGGGCGCCACGAACAGGCTGGCGATGCTGCCCGAGCGGTTTTGCGAGAGCAGCGGCTCAGCGAAGCTGCGCGGACGCTGCAATTCCGCGACCGTCGGCAGGTATTTGTTCTGCATCGCCTGCTTCCACTCGGCGCTCAGCTCGTCGAGTGACAATCCGATTTCCCGACGGAACGCGCGATCGATCCCGACGCTCGGCACCGCGTTCATGATCTCACCGATCACTTCGTCGCCCCACCGCGCGCCCACGTACTGCCATACCGACAACCCGTAGCGATACGGGAAGTACTTGTCAGGGCGCTCCGTCATCTGCGCGATGGTGGGGAGCGAGTTGTTCGTCACAGCGTCGCGTACCCAGGCGTCGGTCCACGGGTGGACGGGGCCGATCGAGAAATACTCGGCGAGACCTTCCATGAACCAGAGTGGAGGATTGACCATCGCCAGATTCTGCAAACCGGCGCCGGCACGACCACGCGAAAAAATGTCGAACTGGAACACGTGCACCATTTCATGCATGAGCACGTGTTCGAAGCTGGCCCAATCGCCACTGAAGAACTGCGCCATACGCTGACGCAGCGGGTCAGTGACGCCGCCGGTGCCTTCGCCGAGGTCGCCGAAGACGTTGCTTTGCGCGAAGTCGCCCGAGGACCCGAAAATGAGGACCGGCTTCTTTTCGCGGAACTGGTGGGCCATCAGGCGGGACAGTCGCGCGTACGACCGTTCGGCCATACGCGCCGCATCAGGCGCCACATCCGCGATCTGCGGATAGTAGTGAATCTGAAAATGCTCGGTTTCAATGACGCGCCAGCGCAGCCGATCGTACTGGACCTGATTCTGCCCAAAGTTCTGAGCATGGAGCGGCGAGGCGATCGACATGATCGCGAGAACCAGAGTCGCTCCCCATCGTGTCCAGCGCTGCGCCTGCGGCATTTACCGGGCTCCCTGCGTGGCTTCGGTGTTCAGAGGTACCGGTGTTGCGTCGCCCCACAGCCGTTCCAGCTGATAGTACTGACGCAGCGTCGGATGAAATACATGAATGACAGTGTGCGCATAGTCGAGCAGCGCCCAGCGTCCCTGTGTGAGGCCTTCGGTCATAGTGGTAGACACCCCACCGTCCTTCAACCCTGCCTGGATGTGTTCTGCTACGGCGCGGACGTGGGTGTCGGATGTGCCACTGGCTATAACAAAGAAGTCGGTCATATCCGTCACTCCGCGTAAATCGAGGACGAGGATATCGTTGGCCTTCATGTCACCGGCGAGTGCGGCGGCGCGGCGCGCAATGGATTCGCCGGGGCTTGGCGGACGTTCTGCCATGTATGGAGTCGGGAGAATGCGAGTGATGGAAAGCCACCGTCTGAATGCGGTACCCCATCGTGTGAATGAAGGTTGCGCGCTGGACAGTGACTCGGACAGGGGCAAAAAAAGGGGAGTCCGAGTCCGGACTCCCCCCATGCCGGCAATGTGATGCCGATTACTGCTTGATGATCCAGACCTTGATTTCGGGCTTCACGTCGGCGTGCAGGCGGATGCCAACGCGGTAAACGCCGAGGGTCTTGATCGGCTCGTTGAGTTCGATCTGGCGCTTTTCGATGTGGAAGCCCTGCGCTTCCAGCTGATGAGCGATGTCGGCCGTGGTGACGGAACCGAACAGCTTGCCCTCTTCTCCGACGCGCGCGGCGAAGGTCACCGAGACCTCGGCCAGCTTGTCGGCGATGGTCTGGGCGGCGGCGACGCGCTCCGACTCGAGCGCCTCGAGACGGCCCTTTTCCAGCGCAATGCGCTTGCGATTGCCCGTCGTGGCTTCAAACGCGAAGCCGCGGGGAATCAGGAAATTGCGGGCGAAACCGGCGGACACGGAGACGATGTCACCAGGATGTCCGAGCTTGTCGACGGCGTTACGAAGGATGACTTCCATGGGAGCTCCGGGTCCTGCGATAAAGGTGTGTGAATTCAGCGGGGCGACGATCGGCGCGGTTGCGCGCCGGCTCGGAAGTCACGCCAGGTGTCACCCAGTCCCAAGCTGAAGGTGACCGCCAACACGGCGACCACGACCCAGACTGGACCCAGGATCGGGACCAACACCACCAACGCGAGCAGCGCCGGAACGGCGAGTCGGTCGGGGGTCCACCACGTGAGTACGCCGGCGCCCCGAAAGGCGTACAGCGACCCGAAAAAACAGACCAGATTGGCACCAACCGTTCGCCACTCGGCGAGCGTCGGCAACAGCAGCACGGTCACACCAACCACCAATCCCCAAACCAGCTGATCGTTGAATCGCACATCGCGCAGCGCACCGAGCGGCGGACCTATACGTACCCTCGACAAGCGATGATACGCCGCCCACCCCAACGCCAACGCCAACAGCGACTCGAGCGCCAATAAGGCCGGCGCGATCGATACCAGCGGACCCGGGATCAGTCCTCGCGCCGACCCGGCTCCGGAGAGCGGTTCAGCCAAGATGACCAGCAGGTTTTCCATCCGGTTGGCGCGATCAGCGGCCTCGGGGAAGCGCTGCGCGAACGCGCGCCACGACTCCGTGTCCGACCGACTGCGCCAGCTTTGCAACGACTCGCCGAGTCGACGCTGATACTCCCGGGAGAGCATCTGCGCCGGTCCGTCGAACAGCGTACTGCCACCGTTGGTGCGGGTGGTGAAGCCGGCGGCCGTGATCATGGCCGCCACGCCAATCGCACCAAGGGCTCTCATCAGGAGCGCCCGACGGGGCGACACCAAACAGACGAGTCCGAAGGCGGCGCCCAATGTGAGCGCCCATCCGCGTCCGAACGCACCGTAGCCTGAGAAGGGAAGCGGTACTTTCCAGATCACGTATCCGGCTCCGGCGGCCCAGAGAAGCGCCACCACGAGCCGGCCACCCGACCACCAGCCGATGACCGCGCAAGACGCGATCGCGACCAGCACCAGCAGGGCAAACTGCTCAACCGGGAGCAACAGCCGGATCGCTCCGGCAAGGAGCGACAGTGAGGCGGGCCAGGCCGGGGCTGCGGTGACCAGCACCATCAGCACCAGCGCCAACACGAACCACCGCCACCCACGCTCCTGAGGAGCGGTCGCGGCGAGCTCCGACGCGAACGCTCCGGTCATACTCAGCCCGTCTGTCCCTTCACGTACGGCAGGAGCGCGAGGAACCGCGCCTTCTTGACGGCCTTCGACAGCTGACGCTGGTGACGCGCGTCGACACCGCTCAGGCGGCTCGGTAGAATCTTGCCGTAGTCCGTGATGAAACGGGCGAGCAGACGGTCATCCTTGTAATCGACGTAGCGGATGCCCGCTTCCGTGATCGGGCAGGGCTTCTTTTGGCGGCGCATGATTTAATCCTCGTCGTCGTCGTCGTCATCGCCCGCGCGACGGCGCGAAGCGAGCTCTTCATCGCTGAGCTTCGGGGCACCCAACTCATGCTCGGCCAGCGAGATGAGATAGCGGATGATCCCTTCGTCGAGCTTGAGCGCACGCTCGAACTCGGGAAGCACGGCGGGGGTCGTTTCAAAGCGGGCGATCGCGTAGTAGCCGGTGTCGTGGCGACCAATCTTGTACGCGAGCTGGCGACGGCCCCAATGCTCGATCTCAGCCGGCGCGGCGAGATTCAGAAGGCTCTGCAACTTGTCCAACTTTTCCAGAATGGCCGCATCTTCGATAGCACTATCGACGATATACACGGCTTCGTAACGCCGCGTAGGGTTGCGGCGGATTTTGAGCTTTGCCACTCGGCAATCCTCCCTGTGGTCTAAGGTGCCCCCCGAAGTGCCGATCCGCGGGAGGAGGGTCAGAGGAACGGTGATCAGTTCCAGATGAGCCTTTAAGCCTAGCCCGAGCGGGGATGGAAGGGAAGGGAGGCCTGCCGTACATTGCGGGCATATGTGTGGCAGATACGGCTTCGGCAACCCCGCGCGGCTCGGGACGCTCCCTCTGGGCGTCACCTTCCCTGCGCTCGCTCCCCGCTACAACCTGGCGCCGTCGCAGGCGGTGCCGTTGGTGCTGCAGGAGGGCCGGGCGCGCGAGCTCCGCACGGCCAAGTGGGGGCTGATCCCATTTTGGGCCGACGACCCGGGCATTGGCCACAAGCTCGCCAACGCGCGCGCCGACGGCATCGCCGCGAAGCCGGCGTTTCGCGCGGCCTTCAAGACGCAGCGCGGCCTGATGCCGGCCGACCTGTTCTACGAATGGCAGGTGGTGCCCGGGCATCAGGGCAAGCAGCCGTGGTGCATCCGGTTGCCCGACGACGCGCCGTTCGTGATGGCGGCGCTCTGGGATTTATGGCAGCCGAAGCATGATCCCATCGCCGATCCGGTGCTGACGTGCTGCGTCATCACCACCGACGCGAACGCCACGATGGAGCCGATTCACCATCGCATGCCGGTGATTCTGCCGCTCACTGACGTCGATGCGTGGCTCGATCCTGCCACCGCACCGGCCGACGCGGCGCGACTGCTTCGGCCGTACGAGGGGCCACTACATGCGTATCAGGTGAAGACCTGGGTGAACGCCACGCGGAACGACGACCCACAGTGTGCCACCCCGCTGGTGCGCTCGGACGCGCACCGCAGCGAACAGTTCTTCGACGACTGACTACTTGGTGCCGCTTGAGCCGCGCAGGTACAAGTTGAGTGAGCCGAAGCTCAGCTTCGACTTCATCTGCACCATCATCCGGCGATCGTCGTCGGTGATCCACACCTCGGCTTTGCCGTTCTTACTGAAAATGCCCTTCGTCTGAAACGTGGGCTGCAGCACGACGGTCTTGAACGTGCCACCGGGCACCGTGATCGTCTCTCGGCGCACGACGCGAATGCGCACGGGATTGCCCGCCGCCTTGAAGTAGCGGGCGTATTCGTACGACTTGCCCACTTCGAGCGGCAAGGTGCGCACGAAATAGAGGAACGAGCCGTCGTCGAGCGGACTCGCCACCGTGGGCTCCTCGGGACGGTCATTTTCCTTGAACATGCCGCGCTCAGGGAAGATCTCGTAGCGACGTGTGCGCTCGTAGCTGCCCTCGTCGACATCCTGATGGTAGCGCAACGAGTTGAGCGTCGTGACGTCAAACCACGACTCGTACAAGTCATTCACCCGATACAGCGGAATGCCGCCATTGATTTTGAACACCGTGTGCCACACGGCGCGTCCGCGCACTTCGGTAATCTCGCGCACCTCCATGCTGCCGTTGCCGACCTTGAGCGAGCCGAAACGCACCTCGTAGTCGAGTCGTTCACCGACCTTGAACGGCACCGACAGCGCTCCCGCGGGGAGTCGCTGGATGACGCGACTCTCCGCGATGTCCGGGGCCTGGGCGGCGATCGGGGACGAACCGCACGCGAGCACCACCGCGGCGACCAGTGCCGTGCCTTTCGATACGAGACTCATGGCGACGTGCTACCCATGTTTCGCGAAAAAGGTCGGCTAGACGTTGAAGCGGAACAGCAATACGTCGCCGTCGTGCACCACGTATTCCTTGCCTTCCGAGCGCACCGCGCCCTTCTCGCGCGCGTTCTTCCATCCGCCGTGCGTGATGAAGTCCACGTACGACACCGTTTCGGCCCGAATGAAGCCTTTCTCAAAATCGGTATGGATGACGGCCGCCGCCTTCGGCGCGGTATCCCCGCGATGAATCGTCCAGGCGCGCACTTCCTGCTCGCCCGCCGTGAAATACGTCTGCAGTCCGAGCAGGTGATAGCCGCCCTGAATCAAGCGATCCAAACCCGCCGTTTCGATGCCCAGCGAGGCGAGGAACTCGCTCCGCTCTTCGGGGGGGAGCTCGGAGAGCTCGGCTTCGATCTTGGCCGAGAACGCCACGATTTCGGCGTGTTCACCGGTGGCCGCCACGGCCGCGCGCAACGCCTTGAGATACGGTCCTTCGTCACCCGCCAACTCGGCGTCGGTCACGTTCGCCGCATAGAGCACCGGCTTCGCCGTGATGAGCTGCAGCCCGGCCAACGAGAGCATGTGCTCCGACGACAGTCCGCCACGAAGCAACGGCATGCCCTCAGACAGCGTCGCGAAGGCGGCGTCCAGCGCCGGTAACTCCGCCAACGCGTCCTTGTCGTTCGCCTTGGCCGCGCGCTTCACTTTGTCGAGGCGCTTCTCCACCACGGCCAAGTCGGCGAGCGCGAGTTCGAGCTCGATCGTTTCCTTGTCCCGCGCTGGATCAGGCGAGCCCATGACATGCGTGACGTCGTCGTCCGCAAAGCACCGGATCACGTGCACGATCGCGTCCGTTTCGCGGATGTTCTGCAGGAACTTGTTGCCCAGTCCCTCGCCCTGCGACGCGCCTTTCACGAGCCCGGCGATGTCGACAAACTGTACCGCCGCCGGCAGCGTGCGCTTGGGCTGCACAATGTCCGAGAGCTTCGCCAGACGGGCGTCGGGCACTTCGACCATGCCGACGTTCGGATCGACCGTGCAGAAGGGATAGTTCGCCGCTTCCGCCTTGGCCGAGGTCAGGGCGTTGAAGAGCGTGGATTTGCCGACGTTGGGGAGACCGACGATGCCGAGTTGAAGCACGATGAAAAACGAAGTAGGGAGTACGGAGTACGGGGTAGGGAGTCGCGACGCGCTCCGCCTGCGGTGAAATGTAGCGGGGGGCAGGGAATTGGTGACGGCGTGGGGCGGGGGAGGGGGCAGATTGGCGCGATGACCGACTATTCGATGCAGGACCCGGAGAAGCTTCTGGTCTATGCGCGGGCGCTCGACTACGCGGCAACGGTACGAGACGCCCTGCGCGGTGAGTCGGTGCGATCCCGCCGCGACGTGCAGTACCAACTCGCGCGGAGCTCGGCATCGATTCACGCATCGATCGCCGAGGGCTGTCGATCCGGGAGTCGGCCGCAGGTCGCCAGGTACCTGCAGATCGCGATCGCGTCGGCCTCGGAGTCACAAAGCCACCTGGCGTTCGCCAAGCGTCTTCGCGCCATAGCGCCCGACGTGCACGACACACTCGCCGCCGAGACCATCGCGATCCGGCGCATGCTGATCGCCCTTCAACGCCGCGTCCGACAGCAGCACGATCTGTCAGAAAGCACGCACCGTCGCTCGCAGAAATGAGGAGGGGTACGAAGACGAAGTCTCCGTACCCCATACTCCGTACCCCCTACTTCGCCGTTACCGTAAGAACCACGGCGCCAGCACCAGACTCACCACGCTCATCAACTTGATGAGAATATTCATCGCCGGGCCGCTGGTATCCTTGAACGGATCGCCCACCGTGTCACCCACAACCGCGGCTTTGTGCGGGTCGGAGCCTTTGCCGCCCAGAATGCCGCCTTCGATCATCTTCTTGGCGTTGTCCCACGCGCCGCCGGCGTTGGCCATGAACAGGGCCATCATCACGCCCGTCACCGTGGCACCGGCCAAAAGGCCGCCCAGCGCCGTGACGCCGAGGAACTTGCCGACGAACACCGGCAGCAGGATCGCCACGAGGCCGGGGGCGATCATTTCGCGGATCGCGGCCTTGGTGGAGATCTCGACGCAGCGGGCCGAGTCGGGCTTCACACCCGGCTTGCCTTCCAGCAGGCCCGGGATCTCGCGGAACTGTCGACGGACTTCTTCCACCATGCCCTGGGCCGCACGACCCACCGCGGTCATCGTGGAGGCACCGACGTAAAACGGTACCACGCCGCCCACGAACATGCCGATGACGACCATCGGGTCGATGAGGTTGAGCACCGTGAGGTTCACGGCCGAGGCGTAGGCCGAGAAGAGCGCTAGCGCCGTGAGGGCCGCCGATCCGATCGCGAAGCCCTTGCCGATGGCGGCCGTGGTGTTGCCGAGCGCGTCGAGACCGTCGGTGATCTTGCGGACTTCCGGTCCGAGATGACTCATCTCGGCGATGCCACCGGCGTTGTCGGAGATCGGACCGTACGCGTCGACCGACATCGTCACACCGACCGTGGCGAGCATACCAACCGAGGCGATGGCGATGCCATACAAGCCGGCCGACGTGAACGACACCCAGATCGCGCCGCAGATGAGCAGCACCGGCACGATGCAGCTTTCCATGCCGACGGCGAGACCGGCGATGATGTTCGTGGCCGGCCCCGTCTGCGAGGCCTCGGCGATACGGCGCACCGGGCCGGCAGCGGTGTAGTACTCGGTCACGAGGCCGATCGAGATGCCCGACACCGTACCGGCGATCACCGCGTAGAACGGTCCGAGGGCGGGCAGGGCCACGCCCGCTTCGGTCGTCATGCCCAGCGGCACCATGTTTGTGATGAAATACGCGAACACGAGGAACAGCCCGGCGGCGATGAACGTGACCAAGCGCAGCGCGTTGGCCGGGTCACCCTTGGCGAGGATGCGCATCATGAAGATGCCGATCAGCGACGCCACGAGTCCGGCCGCCGTATACGCCACCGGCAGCAGCATCGCGTTCACGCGCGTCGCCTCGGGGATCAGCACACTCGTCGCCGCGAGGGCGATGGTGGCCACGATGCCGCCCACATAACTCTCGAAGATGTCGGCGCCAAGACCGGCCACGTCACCCACGTTGTCACCAACGTTGTCGGCAATCGTGGCGGGGTTGCGCGGATCGTCTTCCGGAATGCCCGCTTCAACCTTGCCCACCAGGTCGGCGCCAACGTCGGCCGCCTTCGTGTAGATACCGCCGCCGACACGCGCGAACAGCGCGATCGACGAAGCGCCCATCGCGAATCCGGAGATGATCTCCGCAAACGCCTTCGCATCGGCCGTGACTTCGCCCTTGGCGAGGAAGGCAAACACGATGGCGATACCGGCGAGTCCGAGCGACGCGACCGCGAGGCCCATGATCGAGCCTCCGCTGAAGGCGACGCGTAGGGCGGCCGCTTGACCGCTCGAGCGCGCCGCTTCCGCTGTTCGCACGTTGGCCGCCGTAGCGCCCTGCATACCGATCCAGCCACTCGCCACCGAGAGCAGTCCACCAATGACGTAAGCAATCGCCGTCTTCACACCGATCGCCCAGCCCAGCAGGCCGGCCACGATGAGCAGGAAGGGCAGAAGGACCACGTACTCGGCACGCAGAAATGCCATGGCGCCGACGTGGATTTCGCCGGCCAGATCCTGCATGGCCTGCGTACCGGGGGAGAGACGGCGAATGCCGCCGAAGGTCAGGAACGTCGCGATGAGGCCGACGACGCCCGCACCCAAAGACAGCAGCGGAAGTTGGTCAAACATGGGGAGTAGTTGGAGGGGCGAAATGGTCGAGGAACATTACTGCTTGCAGACGCCGCGCGGGTCGAGTTTGGCTTGGTTTACCACCGGACGTCCCGGGCGATTGCCCAGCTCCTGTGCCACGTCGGCGATCAGCTTGGCCACCCGCTCGATATGCGGATAGTCGATGTACTGCGGTTCGTCGGTGAGCTGGTGATAGGCTGAGTGGCCACCGGTCGTGAAGAAGGTGACGGGGACGCCCCACTTGGCGTACTCGTAGTGGTCGCTGCGGCAGTAGATGTTCATCGGATGGTCGTTGGCGTCCATGCCGTAGTCGAACAGCAGATTGTGCGTCTTGGCCTTGTTCACGCTTTCCACGAGATCGCCGAGCTCGGTGGACAGGCGGCGCGACCCGACCAGCTGCAGGTAGTCGGGGCCACCGCGCAGATCCTGGCCTTCTTTCGAGATGCCAGTGACGTCGGTGGCCGACCCACGACCCACCATGTCGATATTGAGCTGCGCGACAATCGAGTCGCGTGCCACGGTGCTGTGCGCGGTGAAGAACTTCGAGCCCCACAAGCCCTTCTCTTCGCCGACATGCCACACGAACAGCGTCGAGCGCTTCGGCTTGACCTTCATGGTGGACAGCAGTTCGGCGATCTCCTGCACGGCCACCGACCCCGAGCCATCGTCGTCCGCGCCATTGAAGATCGAATCGCGGCGCGTGGGACTCGACTTCCGCATCTCGGCCAGCTCGGCGTTGATCTGCGTGAACTGTTCGGCGTTGCCCATCTTGTCGTCGTTCTCGGCGCCACCCGGGCGCACGATGCGGTTGAAGGTCAGCACCGAGTCGTGATCGACCGCGCGACGGGACATGCCCACGTGATCGCTGTGTGCGCCGACAGCGACATACTGATGCTTGAGCTTCGGGTCACTGCCCGGCAGAATCGCGACGACGTTGCGCGCCGGGAACGGTGACGGCACCACATCGAGGATCGCCTTCACGTTTACGCTCGTGCCGACCGTGCCGGCCTTGAGTTCGCTCGCCGGCGACGTGAACAGCTTCGACATCACAGTGGCGCCGACGATCAGGCGTGGACCGCCGAACGCGGGATCGTCCACGAACAGTCCGGTGCTCAACACGTAGCCGACGTAGCCGGCGGCCTGCTGCGGCAGCACGAGCACGATGCCGGACGCGCCGGCGGGCACATCGACATTCCCCTCGAGTGCCTGTTGCAGCGCCGACCGCGACGCCGGCACCGTGAGCACCACGAGCTTGCCCGCCACCTGCTCGGCCGGCAGCAACGACTGCTCGCCCATGACCCCACCGAACACCACCGGCGTGTCGTTGAACGTCATCGTACTACCGCTCATGAAGCCCCATTCCTTGCCGAGTTCGAGCGACGCGCCACCGGCGATGAACGACGACATCGGATCGACCTTCTTGCTCTTGAGCGGCAGCGTCTGAAAGAACGTGCCGCTATCGCCGGCCGGTTGAAGCCCGAGACGCTTCGCTTCGCGCGCCAACAACTCGGTGGCCTTGAAGCTGCCCTCCGTGCCGGCATCGCGTCCCATGAGCGAATCATCGGCGAAGATGTACAGCCGCGTCATCAGATCGTCGGCGGTAATCGCACTCTTGGTCGGACGCGGCGCGAGCTTGAGCGGCAGCGTGGTGCGCGGGGCCGGCGCGGTGGCGACCGGCTGCGACTTGGGTACGTCCTGCGCGTTCACGAATGACGGCAGCGCACCAGCGGCGAGCGTGACCGCTGCGAGCAACGTTCGGATCGACGCGGCGCACTGCACCGTACGGATTACCACAGCACTCATCGAGCACTCGAAGAAAGAGGAAGACGCGCCACGTGGACCTGAGGTGCCGGCTTCGTGGTTGTCCAGGTGGCCAACAGGGTATCACGCAGCACGGCGAGACGCGGAAAGCCGCTTTGCCGCGCTCCCGACGTGCGGGCCAGACTGCGGGTTTCACTGACCGTCGTGCCGGTCACGCGACGCACCAGCACCTCGGCTTCGTCGGTGGTGCGCTGCTCGAGCCACGCCACGATCGGTTCGGCCCGACTGTCGAGGACGATCGACACGCGGCCGATCGGATCCCCTTCGTCGATGCGGACCGGCGCCCCGAAGGTCGCGCCGCCATCGGTCGAGGTGGCCACCAATACGCGTGCGGTGTCGTGGGCGGCGGTGTACCATGCCACGACCACCGTCTTGCCGCTGGCGGCCACCTGGGGGCCATTCACGGGGCAGCCAGGGTAGTACCAGTCATCGGCGTGCACGAGCACCGGCGGACTCCAACCGCCCACCAATTCGCGCACGATGGCGATATCGCGGATGTCCTTGTCCGAGCGATCGCGGTACACGATCACGCGCCCGAGGGTGCCCTTGGCGGTTGCCGTCTGACAGCAATCGCAGGTACGGGCGTCGAGCACGGCTTCCTTCGAGATCGTCCCGTCTTCGCGCACGACCGCCGTGCGAACAGTCATCTCGCGCGTGGAGTCCTTCATGGCGCTCTTGCGTCCATCGAGCCACACGAGACCAAGGTTACGGCCCCCGTCGGCCCAGAGCGACACGAAGCCGTGCTCGGCGGCCAGTCCGTCGGTGTGTGGCGTCACGGGGGCGCTCCAGGTGCGTCCATCGTCCCGCGATCGCACCGTGCGAATGCCATACGCATACGTGCTAGCGCCCTCGCGTTCGAGCCAGTGCGCGGAGAGATCGCCGTTTCCGAGCTTCGTGATAGCCGGGAAGTCGGCCCAGTTCACGAAGAATGGGCGGTCGGCGGCGATCGTGCGCGTCGAATCCCACGTGGCGCCATTCCACTTCGCCAGGCGGATCGCGAACGATGAGTCAGCGCGCTGCTCCGTCCACGACAGGTAGGCGGAGCCCTTGTCGTCGGTGACGATCATGGACGTTCGACTGCCCGCCGGCGCCGGCGCCGCGAACTCTTCGACCACGCCAAGGGTGGTGGTCTTCGGCGGCTTCGCGGCGCCCGTGCCCGTGTCGCAGGCGGCGGTCAACATCGCGAGGCTCACAGAGAGTCCCAGGGCGAGACTGGCGGAAGGCCATCGCGGCGCAGGAGATTGAGAAGGCATTCATGAACGTTGCGCGTCAACTCCGTCCCGATCAACCATGCAGAGCGCATTTGCGTCCTCAATTGGTCAAATGAAGCGCCGGCGGCTGTCGGCTGCCGTGGCGACATGGCTGGTCACCTCGACGACCGCCGCGGCACAGCCCGTTTCGGTTCGGGTAATACCGAGTGTACCGGATACCGTGCGCGGTGTGGTCTTCGACAGCCTCTCGGGCATGCCGCTCGAGGGAGCCTTCGTGGTGGGCGACGGAGGCGAGGTGAGTGCGCGGACCGACTCGACCGGACGATTCGTTCTCAGCGCAGCCGCGCCCGTACGGCGGGTCGTGGCCTATCACGAATTGCTCGATCGGATCGGGGTTGGGGCGTTGAGCGCCGAGCGCCCGGATGGCACCGAGCCTTGGAGGCCGTCGCTGACCACACCCGGCATGAACGTGGTCTGGTCCCGCTTCTGCACGGGACGGCGGCCCCGGAACGGCGTGGGAGGTATCGTCTTCGGGCGCGCCATAACGGCGGACGGAGCGACGCGCTTGGCAGGGGCACAGATCGAGCTGCAATGGGAGTCCACTAGGCTGCGGGCCGATACGATCCCTCGGTATGAATCGCAGGTCGTGCGCACCGACAGCGTCGGCGAGTACGTGTTCTGCGGCGTGCAGGAGTTCGGGCCGGCGGGGGTGATCGCGTCGACTGCGACGCTGCGATCGGCGGCGCTGCTGCTGCCGGGTGATGTGGTGCCGATCCGTCGGGCAAATGTGATGCTGGGTGCGATCGCCGATTCGGTACGCACGACGGTACAGGGCCGCGTGCGCGACGACAACGGACAGAGCATCAGCGACGCGCAGGTGACGGTCGACGGCGTCGCGGAGCCCGTACGCTCCGCTGCGGATGGCCGCTTCAGCATGAGCGGCGTGCCGATGGGAACCCGCATGATGTCGGTGCGGAAGATCGGCTTTCTGCCGTATCTCTCGTCGATTGACGTACCCGAGGTGGGCGTACCGGATTACGTCGCCGTGGTGGAACGCGGGGTGTCGATTGAAGGCGTGCGCGTAACCGCCCGGCGGTCCGTGTCCCGCGATCGTCGCGAATTCGAAGAGCGCAAGCGCCTCGGGATGGGGACGGTCATGGAATCCACGGAAATCATGAAGTACCCGCGGACACAGTCGGCGTTACGGCAGTTTCCTGCCTTGCAAATCGCGACGGCAAATAATGGCGTTGATTTCACGATCCTGGGTCGAGTCAGATCGGGTGGGGTACGCTGTCAAGCGTCGCTGTACGTCGATGGCGTGACGGAAAGCAGTGCATATCTCGCGATGCTGCCGCCGGAGAACATCGCCGCGATGGAACTCTTCCCGTCCGGCGAGTTCGCACCGGTTCGGTTCCGACCGGTGTACGCATCGTGTGCGGTACTGTTAGTCTGGACCAAAAACTCTCTTCGCGGATGATGCGTGTGATGCGTGCGGCAAGACATTCGATCCTGTTGGCCAGTGTGCTGGTGAGCTTGGAAGCAAGCGCGACGGCGGGTGCGCAGCTGTCGCCAGCGTCGCAGCGTCCGGACACGCTGCGCGGTTTGGCCTACGACAGCCTTGCGTTCCGGCCGATGGCCGGTGCGCTCATCACCGCCGAACCTGGCGGCGCAACGGCGGTCAGCGACTCGCTCGGGCGCTTCACGATCTACAGCCCAGTGCGCGTGTCGCGTCTGGTGGCGTTTCACGAGCGCGCGGATCGATTGGGTCTTGGCGACCTCATTGCCGTGCGCCCTGATGGTGAGGGCGCGTGGGAACGCCCGATCGTGGCGACCCCCGGCATGAACACCGCGTGGGCCCGGTTGTGCGTCGCGCGGCGTCGGCCGGCCAACGGCATGGGCGGCATTCTCTTCGGCTCCACCACCGCCGCAGACGGCGGCACCCGCGTGGCGGGCGTGGGTCTCGTGCTGCAGTGGCAGGCGGTGAAGAGCTTGCTGGACAGCACGCCCAAGTTCGAGTCGATGACGGTGCGTAGTGACTCGCTCGGCAACTACATCTTTTGCGGCGTGCAGGAGTTCGGACCGGCCGCGCTGGTGGCGTCGTCCTCGCAGTATCGCAGCGACAACGTGTTGGTCGATGCCGACGCGGCCTCACTGCGCCGGGTCGATCTGATCCTCGGCGCCACGGGCGGTCCGACGGCCACCGCGACGGTGCAGGGGCGCGTGGTCGATGAGAAGGGCGCGTCGGTGCCGGCCGCGATGGTGACGTTCGGCGGCTTCGCGACTGAGATCATGTCGGGGCCCAATGGACGCTTCACGATCAACAATGTGCCGACCGGGAGCCGCATGGTGTCGGCCCGCAAGATCGGTTACGTGACCGTGCCGAAACAGCTCGACGTGTTCGAGAAGGGTGTGACCGGTTTGGAGGTCGTGGTGGAGAAGGGCACGCTGGTGGAGCGGGTCAACATCCGCTCCACGCGTATCAAATCACGTGATGCCACGGAGCTCGACGAGCGCAAAACATCGGGGCTTGGCCGGTTCGTCGATTCCACGCACTTCGCCAAGTACGATCGCACCCGTCAGGCCCTCGATCTGCTGCCGGGCATTCGGACGCAGGTGGGGCGCGTGCCGAACGATTTCGTGATTCGTGGTCGTGGCGACTGCATGGCGTCGCTGTGGGTGAACGCGGTGCGCGAGCCGAACACCCCTGATAACCTGATTGCCCGATTGCCGAAGGACGAAATCGCCGCCGTCGAGATCTTCAACAACGAGATGCAGGCGCCGGCGCGCTTTCAGACGGCGGGCAATCAATGTGCCGTAGTCGTGCTCTGGACCAAGCAGCATATCAACGCGAAGCGGTAGACGGCTACGGCTGCTTCACGATGGCGCCGCCCTTCATCACGAAGGCCGCGCGCGCCAGGAGGGAGATGTCGCGCAGCGGGTCGCCCTTGACGGCCACGAGATCGGCCAGCTTGCCGGTGGTCACGCTGCCGAGTTCACGTTCCACGCCGAGCAGGGTGGCGCCGTTCATGGTGCCGACGGTGATGGCCTCCATCGGCGTGGCACCGAGAATGTCGACCATATACTTGAACTCTTCACCGTTGCGGCCGTGAATGTCGCTGGTCGCGTCGGTGCCGAGGGCGAACTTGACGCCGGCTTTGTAGGCTGCGCGCAGGCGCACGCGGCGATCGCCGGCAATCGCCGTGGCCTTGGCGATCGAATTCGCGGGCACACCCTTGCGGGCGCCGTCCGTGACGATCTCCTCGAGAATGATGAGCGTGGGCACGAGGTACGTCCCCTTCTCCTTCATGAGGCCGATGGCTTCGTCGTTGACGAGGCTGCCGTGCTCGATGCTGGCGACGCCTGCCAGCACCGCCGCCTTGAGGCCATCACCGGCGTGCGCGTGCGCCATGACTTTGCGGCCAAGTCTGGTCGCTTCGGCCACGGCGGCGGTGAGTTCATCCATGCCGAACTGCGCCGCGCCGACCGCGTCGCCCACTGAGAGAATGCCGCCGGTGGCGACGATCTTGATCTGATCGGCGCCGTACTTGACGTTCGTGCGCACCTGCTTGCGCACGCCGTCGGCGCCGTCAACGATCGCACCGGTACCTGGCACCGCGAGGAACGGGCTCCAGCCGTTCACGTCGGCGTGCCCGCCCGTGCTGCCTAGCGCCGGTCCCGACGCGTGAATACGGGGGCCGGGGATGAGGCCGCGGTTGATGGCATCGCGGACCACGACGTCGACGAAGTCGGTGCTGCCTGCCTCGCGCACGGTCGTGAAGCCGGCGTCGAGCGTTTTCTTGGCGTTGATGGTGGCGTAGATCGCGCCGTGTGCCGGCGTCTCCTTGAGCACCGCCAGGTCGCCACCGTCGTTGTCGATCGACGTGAGGTGTGTGTGCGCGTCGATGAAGCCCGGGAGCAACGTGTAGCCGGCGAGTTCGAGTCGGATCGCCCCGGCGGGCACGCGAACGCTCGTGGCCGGCCCCACATCGGTGATGCGTTCGCCGCGCACGATGACCATGGCGTCGGCGATCTGTGTGCCATCGCCAACGATGACACGGTCGACGTGGATGGCGGTCACGCGGGCCGCCGGGGCGGATTGCGCGGTGGCCGGTGTCGCGAGCGCTGCGCTGAGCGCAACGGCGGTGGACATCGCGAGTGTCAGCGTGTTGAGAGAGGGTCGCATGCGGACAAGGTACCGCGCGGCGACGCGTTGCGGGCGACGCGTTACGGGAGCCGCGGCGTCAGCGGCCCATCGTGCTCACGGCCTTCTCGGTGCCGTCGGCGATCCAGAGCTCGATTGCGGTGACCATGCGCGGATAGAGCGCCTCCACCAGTTCGCGCTCGTCGCGCGGCATCGTGTGCAACACGAAGTCGGCGAGGTCGCCGATCTGGCGGCGGTCGTCGACCGGCTTGATGCCGATTCGCAAGCGCGGATACGTGGGCGACTTGAGGTGGGCCTCGATGCTCTTGAGCCCATTGTGTCCTCCGGGGCTGCCGGCCGCGCGCAAGCGATACTCGCCGGCGGGCACGGCGACTTCGTCGACGATGACCATGAGATCGTCGGCGGCCTTCCAGCCTTCGCGCTTGAGATATGGGCGGAGCGCGGCGCCGCTCAGATTCATGAACGTCTGCGGCTTCACGAGCTTCACCTTCTTGCCGCCAACCGTGCCTTGCGTGGTGACGGCGTCGCCGTCTTTGCGCCACGGATCGAAATGCCAATGATGGGCGAGGTGGTCGACGAGCCACCAGCCCACGTTGTGACGCGTGTGTTCGTATTCCCGGCCGGGATTGCCGAGTCCGACGATGACTTTCATGAGCAGGGGTAAACGGGCGGGGCGCGGAATGCGCCAGCGTGGGGTGACCATGCTGAACGAATTCCGCGCCCCGTACGCGACTTACTTCTCGTCGGCCTTGGGCTTCGCGCGGATCACTTCCGGCTCGGCGGCACCCTCGACGATGGGCTCCACGGCAACCTTCGGCACCTGCACGATGCAGACCGTGTTGCCCGGCTCGTCGAGCACCTTGATGCCAGCGGGCAGCACAAGGTCGGACACGTGCAGCGTGTGGCCGATCTTCAGCGACGACACGTCGACGTCGATGTGGTTCGGGATCGACGACGGATCCACTTCGATGTGCAGCTGGTGCATGATCTGATCGAGCAAGCCACCTTCGAGACGCACGCCTTCCGGCACGCCGACATAGACGATCGGGATCTGTACCGACACCGTCTCACCAGCCACGAGCTCCTGGAAGTCGATGTGCGTGATGGTGCGCTTGAACGGGTGACGCTGCACTTCACGGATGAGCGTGCGGGCCGTCTTGCCGTCGATCGCAAGCTCGATCACGGTGCTGCTGATCGCGATGCTCTTGAGGAGCTTATCGGTATCGCGCGCGTTGATCATGAGCGACTGCGCCTCGCGGCCGTGGCCATAGATCACCGCGGGGATGTTGCCGGCCTGACGGATCTTGCGAGCGGCGCCCTTGCCGGTTTCGGCGCGAACGGACGCGGAGAGAGAAGCGGTGGACATGGGAACTAGCCTCTGAGAAAAAAGTGGTTCGGGAGTAACCGGAAATGGTCGGCCCGGCCAGTAACGGCGGAGTATGGGGTAGGGAGAAGGGGGTATGGGGTACTCCTTACCCCGTACTCCCTACTGCCTTCTCTACTTCGCCGTTATTCGAACAGTACGGACACCGACTGATCGGCGTGCGTAAATCGGATGGCCTTCGCCAGCAACTCGCCCACCGAGAGGACATGCAGCGACGGGAAGCGTCGCTCGGGCGGGAGATTGATGGAGTCGGTCACCACGACTTCCTTGATCGGCGCGTTCGTCAACCGTTCCACGGCCGGGCCGCTGAACAGCGCGTGCGTGGCGCACACGTAGATGTCGTTCGCACCGAGATTCTTCAGCGCACGGGCGGCTTCGGAGACCGTGCCGGCCGTGTCGATCATGTCGTCGGGAATGAGACAATCGCGGCCTTCGACTTCACCGACGACGTTCATCACTTCAGCCACATTGGCCTTGGGGCGACGCTTGTCGATGATGGCGAACGTGGCGTCGAGCCGCTTGGCAAAGCCACGCGCCATCTTCGCCGATCCGACGTCGGGGGCGACGACGCAGAGATCCTTGAGCCCCTTCTTGCGGAAATAGTTCGTGAACACCGGCGCGGCGTACAGGTGATCGACGGGGACGTCGAAGAAGCCCTGCAGCTGGTGCGCATGAAAGTCGAGACCGAGGACGCGATCGGCGCCGGCGGTCTCGATGAGGTTGGCCATGAGCTTGGCGCCGATGGCGACGCGCGGCTGATCTTTGCGGTCCTGCCTGGCGTATCCCGTGTAGGGGAGCACCGCGGTGACGCGGGCAGCCGAGGCGCGGCGCGCGGCGTCGATGAGCAGCAGGAGTTCGAGCACATTCTCGCCGGGCGGATTCGTGGGTTGTACCACGAAGACATCCGCACCACGGATGTTCTCGTCGATGCGCACGAACACCTCACCGTCGGCGAAACGCGTACAGGTCACCTTGCACAGTTCGGTGCCGAGCGTCTTCGCCACCTCTTCCGCGAGCGGCTGATTCGCCGTGCCGGACAGGATCTTGAAGCCACGTGGCGACGGCGACGGTACGTCAAACGACGGAGTCATCCGGAGGTCTCGACCTGCGTGAAGGGTGTTGGTACGGAACCAGAACAAATGGGGCGGAGTGTCGCCGGTACCTCGTGAAAGGCGCGGCGGCTCCGTCCCTGACCAGCCTTTAAACATAGCTGCGCCCCCGGCTGAGAGGGAGTGGGTACGGATCAGCTCGTTGCGCGTTCGTCATCACCCCGTGACAACATCGTGGTGATGCTGTCGTCAGGTCGTCGCACGGGGATCGAATTCTACGGCTCGCCATCGATGGCGATGCCCCTCCTATCCCCTGACGTCTCATGCGTAACTCCCTTGTTCGCCGCTTCACGTGCGTGCTGCTCTCCCTCGTCAGCACCGGACTGCCCTGTGTGCCGGCAAACGCCCAAGGCACCGAGGGCTTTGTCTCCGGACAGGTGCGGTCAGCCTCGGGCATGGCGGTGGTCGGCGCGACCGTGACCGCGCGCAACCTGTCCACCGGGACCCAACAAACCCGACAGACGGACGCCCGCGGGCGCTACGTCTTCGCGCAGCTGCCGATCGGTGGCCCGTACACGCTGACCGTGCGTCAACTGGGATTCCGCCCCGCTCTGCGCAGCGGGTTGATGCTGAATCTCGGTGATCGCGTCACCCTCGATCTGTCCTTGGACCCGTCCGCCACCGAACTGTCGGCGGTGGACGTCCGTGCCGACCGCGAGAGCAAGCGCGCGGAACGTGTCGGGGGCAGCACCGTGGTGACCGAGAAGGAAATCCGGCAGCTGCCGATTCAGGACCGCTCATTCGCCGATCTCGCCATTCTGGCGCCGACGACGTCGCGTGCCGGCACCGGCGGGATCATCACGTCGTCCTCGTCGATTGCCGGTGGCCGTGTGACCGGCACCGACATTCGCGTGGATGGCGTCCAGGCCAAGAACACGATTTGGGGGGCCGGCTTTGGTCGCGGCCCGTATTCCATCTCGGTGGAAGCCGTGCGTGAGTTCGAAGTGGTGACCAACGTGTACGACGTGACCCAAGGTCGGCAGGGGGCCGGCGCGGTGAACGTTGCCACGCGCGCCGGCACCAACACGACCAACGGGTCGCTCTTCGTGTACAACCGGAATCAGGCGCTCACCACGAACACCAACTTCCTCGGGCAGAAGGTCACCAACTTCGACAATCTGCAGTTCGGTGGGTCGATGGGCGGTGCGATCGTGAAGGACAAACTGCACTACTTCGTGGCGTATGATCGGCAGCAAGTGGCCGAGCCTTTCTCCACGTTGCAGGTGGAGAACAACGCCGACTGGACGCGTTTGCAGGTGGCACCGGACAGTGTGACGCGTTTCCTCGATATTTTGCGCCGCTCGTACGGGCTCGGCAGCGACCGCCAGACCGGCACGTTCGATCGTGCCAACACGCTCAACACCGTGTTCGGACGTCTCGACTACCAGATCAGCGACGCGCATCGCGCCACGCTGCGCACCACGTATTCCGACTTCCTGTACAGCAACTCGATTCCCGACCGCGAGCTTTCCGTGCTCGAGAGCCGCGGCAACCAGAAGTCGCGCGAAGTGCAGACCATGGGCTCGGTGAAGTCGAATCTCGGCCGTCGCCTCACCAACGATGTCCGGCTGGCGTACACCAACCGCATCCTCGAGAACGAGCCGAACACGCGCCTTCCGCGTGGATTGGTCAATGTGTCGTCCACGCTCCCGAGCGGTGCGACGGGCGGCAATCAGGTCCTGCAGTTCGGCGGACAGCGCACGAGCCCGGAGCTGCAGACGGAAGAGTCGTATCAGCTGGTCGACGTGCTGCGCTTCGACGGTGATCGCAGCGCGTTCACGGTTGGCACCGACCATTCACTGAACAACCTGTCGATGTTCGTATCGATCGAAACCGATGGCCTGTTCCAGTTCGCCAACTTGGCAGCGCTCGAGGCGCGTCGGCCGTCGTCGTATGCGCGCTTGGTGCCGTTGCAGGACCTCGAACCACGCATGCGGCAGTGGGTGTACGACGGTGGTGTGTTTGCCCAAGGCGAGTTCCGCGTCCGCGACAATCTCAATCTGACGGCGGGTTTGCGGGCCGATCTGTCGGCGTTCCTCACTGGTGCGAACCCGAACGCCGCCGTTGAGAGCGCCTTCGGCAAGCGTACCGATTTGTCGCCGACCGACTTTGCCATTCAGCCGCGGGCGCAGCTGACCTGGACGCCGGGCAGCGCCGGCAAGAACCTGGTGCGCGTGGGAAGCGGGTACTTCACGTCGCAGCCGCACTACATGGCGCACATCAACAACCTGCTGAATGACGGCTCGCAGCTGGCCGATGTGCTCCTGACCGGTACGGCAGCGCCGACGCCGGATTTTGTCAGCTACCGCCAGTCCTTTGCGAACGTCCCGGGCGCCCCAGCCGGTAGTGGTCCGCGGCCGTCGTACATCAACATGTTCGGCGCGGACTTCAAAGTGCCGCGCACGTGGAAGAGTGACGTGGCCTATCAGCGTCGCCTCTTCAACGGCAACCTCACACTCGGCGCCGCGGCACAGTACGCGCACACCAGCGAGCTGTATCGCTACGTCGACTTGAACCTGCGCCCGACGGCAGATTTCACGTTGGTCAATGAAGCAGGACGACCGGTCTTCGTGCCGGCCGCGAGCATCACCGCCGCCGGCGGTCGCAATCCCGTGTTGGCGCGTCCGTTCTCGCAGTTCCAGCGCGTGCTGGAGCTGCGCAGCGACGCCGGACAGCACCAGAAGGCGTTCTTCGTCGACGCGGCGTTGCGTCTGCCGCGCAACGGGTCGATCAGTGGATCGTTCACATTCAATCAGACTCGCGACAACAGCTCGTTCAATTGCTGCATTGCCATCACGTCGGTGTTTACGCCGGTGCCGGGCGATCCACGGACGCCCACCTGGGGCGCCAGCAACACCGACTTCCGGCACAAGCTGGTGTTGTACGGTGCGACGCCCGAGATCAAGGGCTTCCAGTTCAGCGCGCGCGTGATCGGACAGTCGGGCTCACCGTGGTCGGCGACGGTGGCGCAGGACATCAACGGCGACGACGTCGGCGCCGGCAGCGCGTTCGCCAACCAGAATGACCTCGCCTTCGTGTTCAACCCGTCCACGCCGGGCCTGCGCGCCGGCTTCGCCGACTCGCTACGCTTGGTGTACTCGAGCCCGCAGAACATCGCGTCGAGCTATCTGGGGTCGACGCTCGGGCAGATCGCGGAGCGCAACGCGGTTCGCAATCCGTTTGTCACCCAAATCGATCTGCGCCTCACGCAGAAGCTGCCGTCGATTCGCGGTCAGCGCGCCGAACTCACGCTCGATGTGTTCAACGCGGCCGCGCTGATCAATCACAACTGGGGCGCGGTGCGTGCCGTGCCGGGCGCCAACCAGACGCTGCTCAACGTGATCGGGTTCGATCAGGCCTCTCGCGAGTATCGCTATCGGGTGAACCCCAACTTCGGTCGCACGATCAAGTTGGGGAATCGGTACCAAATGCAAATGGGTTTGCGCTACCAGTTCTGATGCCAGCGTGCCGGCTCGCCGACGCTCGGCCGCCGGCAAGCGCTCGGCATACGCAGTCTGCATGAAACGTGAATGGCGAGGCAGCGATGGATCCGCTGCCTCGCCATTCGCGCTGTTTGGTGTCGATAGGCCCACTCGGAATCGAACCGAGATCACCGGCTTCAAAGGCCGGGGTAATAACCGTTATACGATAGGCCACCTGCCGCACCGTCTGCGTACAGTCGTATGCTATCCCGTGGCCGGACCGCGGACAAGCGCGTCACGCTCCCAGTCGTGCAACGGGAGCGCGTCCCGGGCCCGCAGCCCCTCGCCGAAGGGGCCCAACAGGTGGACGATGCTGTTGGCGTAATAGCGGATCAACGGCCTTCCCTTGGGCAGAATCAGGAATCCGACGCCTGTCCGGGCGATCACGCGCCGCATCCGGAGCATTCGATAGGCCCGGTCGAAGGTCTCCTCGATATCCCGGTCGGCCTGCAGCACCCGGGCGTTGAACTCCCTGAGCACGTCGCGCATGGCCGACATGCGCTCCAGCAGGGCCGCCCGGGTCACGTAATCGGCATCGAAGCTGGCCAGGGCGGCACACGCCAGCGGAACGGGCGTCACGGGGATGATGGCGCCGATCCGCTGCAGCACATCATCACAAAAGTGCTGCACCAGCGGCAAACGGTCGGCCCGTGGCGCCTCGAAAAGGGCGATGCCCTGCGCCTCGAGCCCCGCCAGCCAGGCATCGACCGACACCGGGGTCCCGATAGTCACCGCCGCCCGCCCGTAGCGTCGCCACCGGCGGGTGACCAGGCGGCCCAGATTCGAGAGCGCAAACCGACCCACGCTGGCAGCCTGCGCGATCCGGTCGCGGGCGGGCACTTGCCGTTTCGTTTCGAGCTCGCGGAGCAGGGTGCGATCTTCGATCACGCGATCGTAGTTGATGCCCACCGGCACCACGTACATTCTCGCTCGCACGTCGGGATCGCGGGCCACCCCCAGCGCGTAGTCGAGCAGGCCGATCTTGGCGGGGCGCAACGCCCCATCGCGCGTGAGGCCGCCCTCGGGAAAGATCCCCTGCGTCACGCTGTTGCGCGTGATCAACTGCACGTAGGCCTGCAGCACCGCGTGATACAACGGCTCGCGATAGCGGCGACGAATGAAGTACGAGCCAAAACTCTTGAACAGCACCTCCAGCGGAAACGCGCGGGCCCATTCGCCGACGGCGTAGGAGATCGACACGGCGCCCATCATGACGTACGCCACCAGGACGTAGTCGGCGTTCGAGCGATGGTTCATGAGGTAAATCACGACCGAATTGCGCGGCACGCCGCGAAATGGGTCGGGCCGCTCGTACTCCACCGATACTTTGTAGAACAGCCCGAGCGCGGCGCGGCTCACCCAGTAGCCAAGCCGATAGTAGGCGAGAATGTTGAAGAAGGGGACGATCTCGTCGAGATAGCGGCGCACGCGGCGCCATGTGTCAGCTTCGCTGTCGTTGGTGTCCGCCACATGCGCCCGCACGGCGTCGGCGACGGCGTCATCGGCGAGCAGCGCGTCGATCACATACGCTTTTCGCGTGAGTTTGTAGCGGTCGATCCGCACCCGCGCGCGCATCACGGTGCGACGACCGGCGCGCCGCGCGTAGCCGTGCAGAGAGCGGCGTGTCGCCCAGGCCGCGACCGCCAGAACCAACAGGGAGAGCAGTGCCGCTATGACGCGGGCCATAGCCACGCGGCGCCGCGGACACCGCTCGAGTCGCCGTGGCGATTGTGCACGACGGACGTGCGTACGCGATCGGAGAAGACGAAAGCCGGAAGCTGCGCGGCGATGTCGTCGGCCAGGCGAGGCACGTTCGACAGACCACCGCCCAGCACGATCACATCGGGGTCGAGCACGTTGATCACGGTCGCGAGTCCGCGCGCCGCGCGGTTGACGAAGCGCGCACGCGTGGCCAGCGCGGCGTCGTGGCCCGCATCCGCCGCCGCGATGATATCGGGCGTTGTTCGCCCCGCACCGGTTACGCGCCGATGATCCGCCGCCACGGCTGGTCCCGAAATCCAGCTCTCGATACAGCCTTGCTTGCCGCAGTAGCAGTCGGGGCCCGGGAGCTCGTCGGGCTGCGGCCAGGGCAACGGATTATGTCCCCACTCGCCGGCAATGAGATTGGGTCCGGAGAGTCCGCGTCCGCGCACGATAATGCCGCCGCCGACGCCGGTACCCATGATGACGCCGAAGACCACCTCGGCACCGGCGGCCGCACCATCGCTCGCCTCCGACAGCGCGAAGCAGTTGGCATCGTTGTCGAGCCTGACCTCTCGCTGCAGCGCGGCGGCGAGGTCGGCGCCAAGTGGCTGGCCGATGAGCCACCCGGAATTCGCGTTCTTCACCAGCCCCGAATCCGGTATCACCGCGCCCGGTATGCCGACCCCGATGGTCCCGTGGTGTCCTGCCGCCGATTCGAGCGCCGTGACCAATGCGGTGATCGCCGCCACCGTTTCGTCATAGTCTCGCGGCGTAGCGACGCGCTGTCGCAGGAGTTCCCGGCCCGTCGCGTCGAGCGCGATGCCTTCGATCTTGGTGCCGCCCACGTCAATCCCGATCTGCATGGCGGAAATTGCCAACTGCAGACGGCGAGCACTAGCGGGTGTCGCCAAATATCTCGGCCCATGCGTACTGGCTGTCGCGGGGCGCGGCGCGTAAGCTCCATGAATGCCGTCACCCTCTCCACAGGCCTTCGATCCTGCCACTGCTCCGATGGGTGACGCCATCGGATCGACGGGAGAGCATTTGGCTACTGCCGCTGCGCTGCGCGAGTCGATGACCAGCTCCCGGGCCAGAGCGCGATGGTATACGCTGGCGGTGCTGGGCGCCGTGGGTGGTGCCGTCCTCGTGCTGATCGCCTATCACAAGTTCGGTCTGGTGTTTCCCTTCGTGGCCGGCTTCACCATGGTGCTGCTGGTACCCGGTGGGTTTGGCCCTCTGCTGCTGGGCGGATGGGGCGCGGCCACGCTCACGTTACTTGATGCCGACTACGCGCAAGCGATCATACTTGGCCCCGACGGATACCGGCTCGCCGTGTACTACGTGCTGGCGTTGATCGCCGCGTTTTTCGGCGGGCGTCTACGCAGCAGCAAGCTGCGTACGCTCGAGCGCGAATCGCGGCTCTCCGGCGCACTTGCCCGGGTACAGGAGCTGTATGCCACGACGCAGGAATTCCACGTGCAGCAGCGCGCCGAACGCGATCTGCTGGAGGGTATTCTGGCCACCAGTATCGCCGGCGTGATCGTGGTGGACATCGGCGGGGCGATCATCTTCGCGAACGCGCGGGCCGAAGAAGTGCTTGGCCTGCGGGTCAGTGAGGTGCAGGGCCGTCGATTCGACGCTCCGGCGTGGCGCCACACCGATCTCGACGGTGGCCCGTTTCCCGAAGACCGCCAGCCGTTTGCCCAAGTGCTGCGCAGCGGCGAGCCCGTGTTCGACGTGCGCCACGGTCTCGAATGGCCTGATGGGCGACGGAAGTTGCTGTCGATCAACGGTGCGCCGCTGTTCGACGAGAAGGGCAAGATCGAGGCGGTCGTCGTCGGCGTTACAGACATTACCGATGTGATCGTGGCGGAACGCGAGCTCCGGGCACGCGATCAACGTCTCGATCAGATCACCTCCGTGATGCCTGGTATCGTGTACCAGTACGTGCGCACGGCCGACGGGCAGGAATCGTTTCCCTACATCAGCCAACTCGCCGAACGCGCGATCGGTGCGGATTTGGAGTCGATCATGCGGGCGCCCTCGGTGGCGTGGCGTCGCGTGCACCCCGACGACCTGCCGGGCCTGTTGGACTCGACCGCCCGTTCGCAGCGCGACCTGACCCCGTGGGCGTATGATTTCCGCGTGATCGACCGGCAGCACGACGGGCAGTGGCGATGGCTCAGTGGACAGGCGCTGCCGCAGCGCGGTTCAGACGGTTCAACGGTCTGGAACGGGGTCTTCATCGACGTAACCGATCGTCGCAAGTTGGAAGATGAGCTCCGTCAGGTGCAGCGCATCGAGAGCGTGGGACAACTCGCTGGCGGGATCGCCCACGACTTCAACAATGTGCTCACCACCATCATCGGTGAAGCGAGTCTGCTGGAGTTCGACGCCGTGCCGGGTGGTGACGTGGCGATCAGTGCGGGCCAGATTCGCGCGGCCGCCGAATCCGGTGCGGCGCTGAGCCGTCAGCTGCTGGGCTTCGCGCGGCGGCACGTGATGGCACCGCGAACAGTGGAGGTCACGGAGATCATCGACCGCGCCATTCCGCTGATTCGGCGTTTGCTGCGCGAGCGCATCAGTCTGCAACTCGACATCGCTGGCAACGCCGGTCGCGTGCGTGTTGACCCCGCGCTGTTCGATCAGGTGCTGATGAATCTTGCGGTGAATGCGAGTGACGCGATGCCCGACGGCGGCGTGCTGTCGATCCGGTGCGCGTTGCGGGCGGGTGACGTCGACTCGCTAGCGCTGCCGAATGCACCGCTCGGCCCGGTCGTCGTGTTCGAGATCAGCGACACCGGCGCGGGGATGACGGAAGAGACACGTCTTCGCGCACTCGAGCCGTTCTTCACCACGAAGGACGCCGGCAAGGGGTCGGGGCTCGGGCTCGCGACGAGCTATGGTATCGTCACGCAGGCCGGCGGCACCATGTCGATCAGTTCGGTGCCGGGGGAGGGCACGGTGGTGACGATCGTCCTCCCGGCTGCCGAAGGTGTGGCCGACGCGCCCGTGGTGCCGGAGAAGCCCGCAGCCGACGGCAATGAAACGCTAATGGTGGTCGACGATGACGAGCCGGTGCGCCGCGTGACGGCGGCGACGTTGCGGCGTCGCGGCTATCACGTGCTCGAGGCACCGGGAGGTCTCGAAGCCCTACGCATCGGCCGCGCGCTTGGCCGTCCCGTTGACCTGTTGGTGACCGATGTCGTGATGCCCGGCATGACCGGTGTCACACTGGCGCGCGAGTATTTGGCTGAATGCCTGACGACGCGCGTCCTCTATTTGTCGGGCTACCCGGAGGGCACAGTCACACAGCACGGCATCGTACCCGATGGTGTTGAACTGCTCACGAAGCCCTTCGACATCCAAGAGCTGTCACGTCGGGTGCGCAGTGTGCTCGATCAACCGGTGCGCGACTGAGTCAGTCGCATGCCGGAGCGCGCTCTCGCATCGCGCTATCGCATGGCGCGCGCATCGACGAGCGCGCTGTACAACATCGTCTGGAATCGGCCGACCACGTCGGTGCCGCTTGGGAGTTGATTGATCATGAACACGATGACGAGCCCTTCGGCGGGATCGACTTTGTAGTTCGATCCGTAGGCGCCGCCCCAACCGTACGTGCCGACCGACGACGAACCGGTCGCGCCGTAGCGTTCGGTGGTCTCGAAGCCAAGACCAAATCCGGTGGTCGTGCCGTGCAGCGTACCCACCTGATTGGTGGTCATCAGGGCCACGGTGTGCGGCGCGAGATATTGCTGGCCGTTCCAGCGGCCGCCGTGGGCGATCATCTGCAGAAATCGCGCATAGTCACGGGCGGTGGACACGAGTCCTGCGCCACCGGCAAAGCTCACGCGTGGCCCGTCGACGTAGTGCCCCTGACCGCGCGCACCGTCTGACGCACGGCGCACGCGACCGGAGTCGTTGGCGTAGACCGTGACGAGGCGATTGCGCTGGGCGACCGGCAGGAAGAAGTGGGTGTCGCGCATGCCGAGCGGTTGCGTGAGACGCGAGCGCAGAAACGCGTCGAGCGGCATGCCAGACGCGCGCTCGACGATGCACCCGAGGATGTCGGTATTGTAGCCGTACACCCATGCCTCGCCGGGCTGCGCCACGAAGGGCAGCGTGCCGAGTCGGTCCATCGTGGTGCAGACAGGTTCGGTCTTGTCGGCGGTGTACCAGCCGAAGCCGGCGGCGGGACCGAGGCCCTGTAGTTCGTAGCGGGCGCGCACCGATGCGTCGGTGCCGTAGGAAATGCCGGCGGTATGCGTGAGCAGATCGCGGATGGAGATGGCGCGTCGGGCCGCGACGATCGACACCCCGGTGTCGGTGCGTGTGGCGACGGTGGTCCGGGCGAACGACGGCAGGAAGCGGCTCACTGGCGTCGCGAGCGTGAGTCGTCCTTCCTCGAGGAGCATGAGGACGGCGGTGCTGGTGAGCGCCTTGCTCTGCGAGGCGATGCGGAACACGGCATCCGGTGTCATGCGCCGCTGCGCTTCGCGATCGCTCCAGCCGACGGCACGTTCGTACACCACCTGATCGTCTCGCAACACGAGGGCCACCGCGCCCGCGATTTCGTCCTGCGCCACGGCGGCGTCGAGCATGGAGTCGATCCGGGCCAGCCGATCGACCGCGAAACCCTGGCGTCGGGTTGTCGCTTCGCGCGACGCGGGCCTCGGTGCGGACTGCGCACCCAGGTCAGTGGTCAGCGGCACACTGACGAGGAGCATCATCGCGAGGACAATCGCGCAGGACCGCACAGAACTCGACGGACGGGACATGAGGAGGCGTGTCGGGGGACAGTCGACCAGCGAAAACGATCTGCCACGGCTTCCGCATTGGCGGCGTTTGGGCGAAGCTACGCCATGCAATGGACGAAGGCTACTCCACGTGTTCTGACGGCGGTGTCGGTCGCCGCGATACTCGGCGCGTGTGCAACTGGCGAGTCGCCGACCGAGCCGGTCACGCCGCCCCCACCCCCGCCGCCGGTCGTCTTTACCGTGCCGGCGGTCGTGCGCGAGTTCCGGGGGATGTGGATCGCGACCGTCGCCAACATCGACTGGCCATCGCGCAGCGGCCTCTCGGTGGCACAGCAGCAGACCGAGTTCTCGCTGATCCTGGACGCGGCGGAGCAGGCCGGGTTGAACGCCGTGGTCCTGCAGGTCCGCGCGGCCGGCGACGCCATGTTCCCGTCGACGCTCGAGCCGTGGTCGCGCTCGCTTTCCGGTACGCAGGGTGTCGACCCTGGCTACGACCCACTGGCCTATGCGATCACGCAGGCGCGACTGCGCGGCCTCGAAGTGCACGCCTGGTTCAATCCGTTCCGCGCCGCGAATCTCAGCGACACGCTGCGACTGGCGAGTTCGCACCTCGCCGTTCGTCGTCCCGATCTCACGCGCAAGTATTGCACGCAGCTCTGGTTCGATCCGGGTGAAGCCGCCGTGCAGGATCAGGCGATCGCCGTGATTACCGATGTGCTGCGCCGTTACGACGTGGACGCAGTGCATCTCGATGACTTTTTTTATCCGTATCCCGACACGAGATGTGTGGGGCTCGATTTCCCCGACAGTACCACGTACGCCACGTATCTACGGGGCGGAGGGCTGCTGGCTCGCGCCGACTGGCGCCGCGACAATGTGAACCGGTTCGTGGAGCGGTTGTATCGGGAGGCGCACGTGGTGTCGCCGACGGCGCGCGTCGGCATCAGCCCGTTCGGTATCTGGCGTCCGGGGAGCCCGGCGGGCATCGTCGGACTCGACTCGTACGCCTCGATCTACGCCGACTCACGCACGTGGTTGCAACGCGGCTGGGTGGACTACTTCGCGCCGCAGCTGTATTGGTCGATCGCGTCCACCGGCCAAAGCTTTGGTGCGCTGCTGTCGTGGTGGGGACAGCAGAACACGATGCGTCGTCATCTCTGGCCCGGCCTGGCGGCGTATCGTGTCAGCGACGGCAGCACGAGTCCGTACACGGCGGCGGAAATTCCGGCGCAGGTGCAGCTCACGCGCGGGCAGAACGCCGCGGCGGGTGGTTCGACCGGATCATTGCTCTACAACACGACCGTGGTGCTGAACGATCGCGGCGGGCTGCGTTCGTTGCTCACGAGTGGCGTGTTCGCCGCCCGCGCATTGCCGCCCGCTACCGATTGGCTCGACGCGGTGTCGCCGCCGGCACCGACGATCGGCGTGACGTCGCTCGGTGCCGTGCTGCGCGTGTCGATCACGCCGGTCACGAGTGAACCGCTGTCGTGGTACCTCGTCCGCTGGCGCACCAACGGCACGTGGTCGCAGCGTGTGCAGCGAGTCACGGCGCTCACCGTGGATGTGCCATCGGCGGGAACGGATGGCGTCGTGGTCAACGCCATCGACAAGGTGGGCAACGCCAGTACCGACGTGGTGTGGCGCCCGTAGTCGCGGCACCGGCGCGCACTACTCGTCCATGTGCGTGTTGTCGCGCGTTTCCGGCATCGTGGCATACACGACCAGCGAGGCGAGAATGCAGCCGGTGACGTACCAGTAGAACCAACGCTCGTGGCCCATGTTCTTGAACCAGAGCGCGAAGTATTCCGCGGTGCCACCGAACACGGAGACCGCGACGGCATACGGGAAGCCAACGCCGAGGGCGCGAATGCTGGTCGGGAAGAGCTCGGCCTTCACGACGGCGTTGATGGCGGTGTAGCCGCTGACGGCAACGAGCGCGATGATGAGCAGCGTGAGCGCCTGCGGAATCGTACGGGCCCCTTCGAGCGCGGTGAGCACGGGCACTGTGCCAAGGGTGCCGAGAACGCCGAAGGCGGTGAGGACCGGCCGTCGACCGATGCGGTCGGAGAGGGCGCCGATGGCTGGCTGCAGCATCATGTAGATCAGCAGGGAGATCGCGTTGATATACGTCGCGTCGCTCTTGCTGAAGCCGGCGGTGTTCACCAGGAACTTCTGCGCGTACGTCGTGAACGTGTAGAACGCGACGGTGCCGCCAGCGGTGAGGCCGACCACGGTGAGCACGGCGCGCGGGTGCGCCATGAGGCCACGCGCCGTGGCGGCCGCGCTCTGGGGCGGACGTGATGCGCGATCCTTCTCGAACGCCGACGTCTCTTCGAGGCCGCGGCGCATAGCTACGGCAACGACGGCCAACGCGGCACCGACGATGAACGGAATACGCCAGCCCCACGACTCCAATTCGGCCGGCGCCATCGTGCGCTGCAACAACAGCAGCATCGCCAGCGCCAATAACTGGCCCATGATGAGCGTGACGTACTGAAAGCTCGACCAGAAACCGCGATGCGTCTTGCCGGCCATTTCACTGAGATAGGTCGCACTGGCGCCGTATTCACCGCCCACGCTCAGTCCCTGCAGCAGGCGGGCCAGCACGAGCATGGCCGGCGCGATCACGCCGATCTTCGCGTAGCTTGGCGTGATCGCGATCAGCAGCGAGCCACCGCACATCAGCAACACGGACAACGTGAGCGCGGCGCGACGTCCGTGCTTGTCGGCGTAGCGGCCCATCAGCCAGCCACCGGCGGGTCGCATGAGAAAGCCCACGGCGAATACCGCTGCCGCGTTCAACAGCTGCACGGTCTGATTGGCGGGTGGAAAGAAGCTCTTCGCGAAATAGAGCGAAAAGGCCGAGTACACGTACCAGTCGTACCATTCGACGAGGTTGCCCACCGAGCCGCCCACGATGGAGCGCAGGCGACTGCGGGCCGACTTGGGGGCGCCGATCGCGGTCGTGATCGGCGCGCTCATGTGGCGACCTGCGCGTCGATGGTGCGGGCCAAGAGGTCGAGGAGGTCGGACTCGGTGTGGACGCCGGGGACGTCGTGCATGTCGATCACGTAGCCATGGCGTGAAGCGATCGCCTCATAGAGTGGAATACGGTGGGCGAGCAGCTGTTCGAATCCCCACACCGCGAAGTCGTCTGGATCGACCGCGTCGTTGTGCCCGATGCCGCGCAACGATTGGTACTCGGTCCACTTCGCATCGAGGAATGCCGGATTGTAGTACATGGGTTTCGGATGCGCGCGGAAGCGATCCACCAACATGCGCGTGTGTTCCGCCGACCCGCGGATGTATACGAGCAGGCTGTGATCGGCGAGGCACCGCAGAACGGGATCCTGCTCGTCGAACGGGTCGACGACTTCGCACAGACTGCCGCCCGAGTCGCAGACGAAATGCGTGTAGCCGTAGATGTCCTTGGCGCGTTCGATGAACTCGGGCACGTCGAGCAACGCCCGGATCTCCGCCACTCGGTGCTGGGCCTGCCGGCGCCGGTATTCGTCGAACGACAGACCGCCCCGCTCGGGATCGCCCGGTTGGCCCAGATAGGTGGACAGCGGACTCAAATTCTCGAACGAGATGTTGGAGCGGATGTAAATCGAGTCGGAGCGCAGCAACTGGCGCAGGAAGGGATTCCGCATCGCCTCCCGCTTGAAGTTGTCGACAATGTGCTCGTCCATGTATCGCGTGCCGATGCGATAGTCGACGGAATACTGGAACCAGTCGTGCTTCTGCAGCAGTCCGGCGAGCGAGGTTTTGCCCACGCCGGACATGCCGAAAAAGGTCACGGCATGGGCGTGCTGGTCACGGAGGGCTCGTCCCGATGAGAATCGCATCGTGCTAACTTCCGCTCCGGCTTCAAGGACCTCAACCCCTCCCCCCGAATGTCGTTCGCCAAGCATGGCCTGCAGGTCTTCGATATCCCGATCACGGTGGTGCCGGCGGACATCGACGACAATGACCACGTCAACAACGTGGTGTACCTGCGCTGGATCTTCGACGTGGCGCTGGCCCACTGGAACGCCAGCGCCTCCGACGCGATGAAAGCGGTGTATGGCTGGGTCGCCACGCGCCACGAAATCGACTATCGCCGGGAAGCGGTGTTCGGAGACGCGATTGTGGCGCGCACCTGGATCGGCGCGGTCGATTCACGGCGATTCGAGCGGCATACCGAAATCGTGCGGACCGCTGATGATCACGTGCTGGCCCGCGGCCGGTCGCTGTGGACGCTGATTTCACGCGACACGGGACGGATCACGCGCATTCCGCCCGACATGGTCACCCTCTTCTCGGCGTACATGCACCCGGCCTGAGCGGGTCCGGTCTTGGCCGGTCCGTTTACTGCCGGTCCGGTTACTGCCGCGCGAAGGCCCGTGAGCCGGCGTAGAGATAGGCGGCCTTGCCGTTGTCCGTGCGCGCGTACACACGCCTCGGCGCCCCCTGCGGCGGTGTCACTTCCAGTTCCTGCGTCCCGACCATCTTCACAGTCATCGTGATGCCGCCCTGCAACATCTTCAGCGCGCCGTCCTGTTCGCGCACCTCGAGGACGTTGCGTCCCTGCACATACCGGCCCACCAGCGCCGCGCGCTCGGCGGCGTTGGCGTCTCGCGGCACCGCTGCCGTGACTTTCGGCTGGGCATAGCCCACCGCCAACTGTAGGGCGGCCGATTCGATCGCATCGATCCCCGAGCCGGGGCCGTTGACGAGCACGATCACGGCGGCCTTGCGGTCGGGGAGCATGGTGACGCTCGCGTTGTAGCCGTTGATCGCCCCGCCGTGCGTCCAGACGCGATCCTTGCCCGAGCGTCCAACCACAAGGCCATAGCCGTACATCGCGGAGTCGAGTCCTGAACCGCCCGGGTGGGCCACGTAGCCGGTGGTGACACGGCGCACAGCACCGGCCGAGAACGCCTGCGCGCCGTCGATCATACCACCGTTCATCAGGGCGATCGCAAATCGCGCCAACTCCGGCGCCGTGGCGAACAGAAATCCCGCCGCCCACTGCGCGGTATTCTCCGTCATCGGGCGCACCATCTGCATGCCGTTGGCGCCGGCCTGGTGCCCCATCGCAATCGGATACGTCAGCGCTTCCAGCGGCTTGAAGGTGCTGAGCTTCATCGCGGCTGGTCGCATCACGAGCGATTCCACCAGCGCCGCGAAGCGCTGCTTGCCGGCCACTTCCGCCACGTAGCCCGCCATCGAGATGCTGGGGTTCGAGTAAGAGAACGTGCGTCCGGGCTCGGTATAGAACAGCGTATCGCCGACTTCGCGCATCACTTCGCCCAGTGCGCCTTCACCCATCCGCCCATACGCGACGGCATTGTCGAGCCACCCGGCGCTGTGCGTCATGAGTTGCTGCGTCGTGACGGCACCGACCTTCTTCCCCTTCAGCGACGGCACGATGTCGGCGATCGGCACCGACATGTCGATGCGCTGTTGCTCGGCCAATTCGGCGAGCATCGTTCCGGTAAACATCTTGGTGACGGAGCCAACGCGCAGCAGCATGTCGGCAGTCATCCGTTGCTGGGTCTCGACGTTGGCGAGGCCGTAGCCCTGCGCATAGGCGAGCTTGCCGTCGACGACCACGGCCACGGTGGCCCCGGGCGCTTTCGACGTGGCGAGGGCCACGCGGGCCACGCTGTCGAGGCGAGGCGCCCAGCTGGGCGTTGTTGTTCCTGGGGCTGCTTGCGCGTGTCCGATGCGGGCAGCAATCGCCAGCACGACCGTGGCGACGGCGATGGGGGAGCGGGAAATTAGCATCTGTAGATCATGCTGGGTGGACGTCCGCTGGCAAGTAGCTGCGGATGCGTTTGGGGAACCGAATGGTGGTTCGCGCGATAAGATTGAGCTATGACCAGACCCTTATTGAGGTCGCCGTCGGTGCTGCTACTGACGGCGCTGTGCACCCTCGGCGCCTGCTCGAACTCGCCGTCCGATCCCGTCGTGTGTGACACGTCGGCGCGCGCCGGTATCACGGTCACGATCAAGGATGCCGAGACGAATGCGCCGCTGGCCGCGACGGCGCGCGGCGTGGTGCGCGACGGCGCGTACGTGGACTCGCTCGTCCTCGTCGCCCCCGACACGCGTGCGGCGGCGTTGGAGCGTTCGGGGACGTACAGCGTCGAGGTGCGCCTGGCGGGCTATCAGAACTTCAACGCGTCGAACGTCCGCGTCACGGCTGGCACCTGCCATGTGAACGCGGTGGTGGTGCCGGCGTTGCTGTTGAAGGTTCGCAGTTAACGGCGCTTCAACTTCGCGGCTCGTTTCGCTCAGCTATTGGCTCGCTGGCTCGTGGTACGTGACGGCGGCTTCGGTGTGGCAGTGTCCGGCGCGAGCGGGCGGATTCCTTTCGCCGCTTGCTGCGCGGGGATGGCCGCGCGCCTGTCGCTGCGCTCCGGCGCCGGCCCCTCCCACGCAGAGGCGGCTGCAGGGACCCCCGTCGCGCCCTGGTGGTGACGGGTCGTCGCGACGGCAAGGCGCCGGCGGCGAGCGCGGGGCGTGACGTCACCGAGGCGCTTGTGCCACCGAACAGTGTGCGCGACTTGCCCCGAGCGGACGCCGGTCTTTACGGGGGAGGGCGCGCGCTTGGCGGATGCACGAGGATGCGCGGCCATCCGCCCGCAGAAAAGCCGCGAAGGGGAGACCACGCGCCCGAACCGCATGCCGGTCACCGAACGCGGCGCCCTTTCACGCCGACGAACAATCCGCCGCGCAACCGCACCACGATCTCGCCGTCGAGCCAATTACAAATCGGCCGACACGCGGAGCACAAAGGCGCGTCCCGCCGCGTCCGCGAACTCCTTGTAGCGGGACATGAAGTCGCGGTAGCGCGTATCGAACAGGTTGCGCACGCTCAGATCCACGTGCACGAGTCCGCGCGGTGTGAGGCGACTGAACCCCGCCGACGTTGAGACGACATTCCACGCCTGAGGTGCAAAGTCGCTGCGGAAGGTGCGCGTCTGCTTGGTGTTCCACTCGCTCGAGAGCGAGGCGTGACGACCGGGCGCGCGTTCATCCCATCGCATCGTGAGCACGGCGCGCGGCGGCGGCACGAAGGGCAGGGCGGTGCGGTCGCTCGTGTTGGTGGCGTGCACGACGTCGGCGGTGGTCTGCAGCGACAACGTGCGGGTAAGCGACACGGCCGCTCCCAGCTCGGCACCGACCAAGCGCGCGTTGCCCTGCTCGATCTGCAGCGAGTCGAGCGCGCGCCCCGGCATGCCGACCGGCGTGAGGTAGATGTAGTCGCGAATGCGATTCACGTATCCGGTGAGTTCGCCCGTCACGCGAGTCGTGCGCAGGCGTAACGCGGCGTCGACGTTCACACTCGACTCCACCCGCAAATCGGCGCGACCGATCTCGAACGCTCGGGTGCCTTCGTGAAAGCCGTTGGCGAACAGGTCGGACGCACTCGGCGAGCGGAATCCGCGCGCCACGTTCACAGCCACGGACAGCGGGGAGGTGGGTCGATAGACCGCGCCAAGCGTGCCCGTGGTCGCGGTGAAGGCGCGATCGGTTGGCAGGAGGCCGAGCACGCCATTGCCCGGCGTGGACAACGTGCGCCAATCATGACGCGCGCCGGCGGAGAGCGCGAAGTCGCCCACGTTGCGCTGCTCCAGCACATACACGCCCAACGAGCGGGCGGTGTTGTCAGGGATCAGCGTCTGCGAACCGAACGTGCTGAACCGTGTGTGTTGCACGGCGAGGCCGAATACGCCGGTGGCACCGGCGATCGGCGTGTGGTGCCAATGGGCAAAGCCTGACGCCGTGCGTGATAGCAAGCCGAGCGCTACGGTCTTCGTGCGATCGTCGCCGAACTCGGCCCGTCGATTCTGTTCGATGCCGGCCTGCAATTGCAGGCGCTGACCGCCGCGTCGCACGTTGGCGTCGACGGTACCGCGCAGCGTGCGGATCTGCTGCCGGCCAGTGTAGTTCGGGGCCGTGATCGGGTCGTCGGCCACTTGAATGCGCTCGTCGCGCAGCGAGCCGGTGCCGGTGACGTCGGCGCGCGCCCCCTGCCAACCCAACGCGCCTTCGGTGTAGCCGGTCATGTTGCCGGTATTGGGCACGATGCCGCCTGGCGTGCGCAGATCCACAGCGCGTCGGCCGGTGCCGCTGAGTCGCCAACCGAGCGAGCCCGCACCTACTGCGCTCGCGCCTTCGCCAACCAAGGTGAGTGAGGGCGAATGCGCGGCGCTGTTCCACGCCGTCGCGATGCGGCCACGCGTCACGCGCTCGCCGTGCTCCGCGATCGGGAGCGGGCGCCGCACCACGTTGACCACGCCACCCAGCGCGTCGGACCCGTACAGCACACTGGCCGGTCCCTTCACGACCTCGAGTCGCTCGGCGTCGGCCGACTCTACGTTCGGGGAGTGGTCGTGTCCCCACTGCTGGGTCTCGGTGCGCTGGCCGTTAGCGAGGGTGACCACGCGATTATTGGTCAGCCCGCGGATGACGGGTTTGCCGATGCCGGTGGTCATGGAGAGCGACCGGATGCCTGGGATCTGCTGCAGCGTTTCGCCAAGCGAGGCGGAGTTGGCGCGTCGGAGTTCGGCCCCGGTTAGAAGGGCCGTGGGTTGCGCAATGCGGCGCGCCTCGGTGGCCACGGCGGTCGCCGTGACCTGCAGCGTCGGGAGCGCACGGGCGGTGGTGTCGCGCTTCGAGCTGTCGGCGGGCTGTTGCTGGGCCGAGAGCGCTCTGGCCGACAAACCGGAGGCCGTGAGGGCGCAGATCGAGAGTAAGCGAATAATCAGGTGTCGCATGGGCATAAGAAAAGATTAGGCGAGGCTAAAACAGGACGCAAGCCTGACGTTATAGCGAGCCCGACTTTAGCGCCTGTACTGCGGTAAGCGCTCTCCGTTACCCGAACAGGCTATTAGCTGGGCGAGACGTCTGGCCCTGGTGGCGGGCTGCTTGGCGCCGATCACCCACCAGGTCGCCTGCTTTCGATACCCGGCCGGCTGCCGCTCGAAGAACGCGAGCGCGTGCGGGCTGACGGCGAACTCGATGAGATCGGCGTCCGTGAACGCGACGTCGGCCTGCTCGAACGCGTACACCTTCGATTTCGCGTCGGTGCGCGCGTGATAGGCCGCCAATCCGGCCGCCTGCATGCGATCCTCGGCGATCAGCGACTCGACGTGCTGCAGATTGACCGCGCTCCAAATGCTGCCGGCGTTACGTGGCGTGAAGCGGATGGAATAGCGCGCGTCGTCGACGCGGCGACGCACGCCGTCAATCCACCCGAAGCAGAGCGCCTCGCGCACCGATTCGGTCCACGTCATGGATGGCGTACCGGTGCCCACCTTGTGAAAACCCACCACGAGCTCGCGATGCGAGTCGTGGTGGGTTGCGAGCCAGCGCCGGAAGTCGGCGGCACTGGCGAAGTAGTGCGGAGTCGGTGGCGTGGTCACCAGCGGAATCTACGGAACGAGCGCCGCTTTGGCCTGTGCCGGCTTCGGGTTCTTCACGTACGTATCCATCCACGCCACCCAGCGCGCCCACAGGTCGAGGTCACTGGCGTACGTGGCCACGCTGTGATCTTCGTACGGATACATGTAGAGCGCGGCCTGCTTGCCGAGTCCCTGCAACGCGAGGAACATGCGACGCGAGCTGATCGGATCGGTGCCCTGATTCTGATCTTCGATGGCGTGGTACATGAGCAGCGCCCCCGAGATCTTGTCGGCCCGCAGGAACGGCGACATGTCGAGGTACGTGTCCTGCGCCTGATAGAAGTTGCGACGCTCGCTCTGGAAGCCGAAGGGCGTGAGCGTGCGGTTGTACATGCCGTCGCCGGCAATGCCCGCCTTGAAGTTCGGCATGAGCGTGAGCGCATTGACGGTGCTGAAGGCGCCGTAGCTGTGTCCGCCGATGCCCATCTTGTCGCGATCCACGAAGCCGGCTTCCACGACGGCGTCGAGTACGGCATCAAGATTTTCCTTGAGGTCCCGCGTGTAATTGTCGTTCATCTTGCCGGCGTCGCCGAAGATCGGGATATCGGGTTCGATGAACGCGTAGCCCTGACTCACCCACAGCTTGGTGGCGGTGGCCGGACGCGCCGACGGGACTTCGGGGAACTTGTTGATGTTCGTGGTATAGCGCGTGCGCTCGTAGTCCTGCGCGCTGCTGAATTCGCGCGGATAGAACCAGATCACGCCGGGGAGCTTCGTGCCCGGCTGCCAGTCACGCGGCACCGTGACTTCCACCCAGAACTTGGTGCCGTCGCGCGGGCGCGTGACTTCGAGGCGCTTGAACTGCGCACCAGTGACTTCGGGAGCCACGTCGCGATTCGTCGTGAGCTTCTTGGCGTCGGTGCTGCCCGCCGTACGCAGCCAGGCATCGGTGATGGTGGTGTTCGACTCGCGCGTGACGATGAACTGCGAGACGTCATCGTCGAGCGGCGCGACGAACTCTTCGTACATGTTCGCCGGGCTATCCATCACGCGCGTGCGGGTCTTCGATTCGATGTCGAGCTTGTCGACCCACGGACGCGGCGCCTGCGTGGCCCACTTGGCGCCATACGCCCGCGTGCCGGAGAGCGCGATCGACTTGCCGTCCTTGGCGAGCAGCACGTACCGACGTCCACCAGGTGCGGTACGCAGCAGCACCGCACCCTGCGTGGAGTCTGCGGCGCCTCGCGCGGCACCACCGCCGCCACCGAAGCCGGCAATAGCGGCCGGCAGCGTGACCGTACGACCGAGGTTGTAGCGCTTCGAGGTGTCCTTCACGCGCACGCCGATCGTCGCGCCGCTGTCGGTCACGAACATCGTGCTGCTGTCGCTGCTGTACAGCACCGTCGACAGCTGCGCGCTACCGCGATACAGCACTGTGGTATCGTTGGCGCCGAACGGCGCGCGCCAATGCACGACCTTGCCGGTTTGCACGTACAGCAGTCCGGTGCCGATCGGATTCCACTGGATGTTGCGCTTGGCGCTGTCGGCGCCGAATCCGCGACGGGCGGCGCCGGGTGCGGCGGTGGGATCGCCGTTGTCGGCGGGCGCCCCTTCACGGAGCGCCGTGGTGGCGAGCGTCGTGATCACACGGCCGCTGGCGTCCCACAGCTCTTCGACCGAACCGAAGGCCGACGCCGGCACGAGATACGAATACGGCTCCGCCATACGCGTCACGCGCACGAAGGCTCCATCGGGGGATGCGTCGATATCGCGAATCGTGGCCGGCGCACCGATCGCGCGTACGGCCTTGGCTTTCACGTCGATGAGGGCGAGCTGCCCCTTGGTGTAATACGTGAGCTGTGCCTTGTCGTGCGGATCCTGCAGCAAGCTGAAATGCACCGGTTGCGGCACGGCGCGCGCATCGGTGAGCCGCACCTGCGGGCCATCTTCGATGCCGCCGTCGCCATGCTCCGGGGCCGCGCCACGGTTCTCCGGTACCAGCACCGCCGCGATGTAGCGACCGTCGGCGGTGAACTCGATGGTCGTCACGAGCGTGGCCAGCAGCGCACGACGCGACAGCTGCGTCGACTTGCCGCTCGCGACATCGGCCACGTACACGTGCGAGCCGGTCGGGAAATTCGCGATATACGCCACCTGCGTACCGCGTGGTGACCACACCGGCGACGAGATCGACGCACCGGCGGGCACGCTGAGCGCACGCGTGGTGCCCGTCTTCGGATCGACGAGCGTGAGGCCGTGGCGATTGCTGGTGGTCAGCGATCGCGCGCGATTGGCTCGCGTGTCGACCTGCACGCCACCAAGCCAGATGTGCGGTGCGCCGTACGCCTTGATGTCGCCACGGTCACTGCCGGTCGCGCGCAAGAACCAGCGACGATCAGGGCTCGCGTTCGTGAACGAAATATCGACCCGGGGCGTGGTAATGATACGCACGAGATTCTCGGGCGGTTTGACGAATGATTCGGCGCGCAGGATCTGCTGCGCATCCCACCCGCCGTTGGCATTCTGCGCTTGCACGAGTGTGGGTGTTGCGACAACGAGGGCCGTAGCCAGACGGGACGCGACCCGTCGGGGGGACATCACAAACATGCTCGACTCCGGAGGTGGGAGAGACTCTCGGAAAGTTTACGCGCCCGCACGGTCGCGCGTTCAGCTTTTCGCCGGTAACCTCAAGGCATGACGAACCCGATGCCCCGTCGCTCCTTTCTCGCTGCTCTCGGTGCTGGCACCATGGGCGCCGGTACCCTCCTGGCGTGCCGCGGCGCTTCGGCTGGCAATGCCCCGCGCGCCGCCGGCCGTCTGGACCGCATCGGCCTCGAGCTGTACGCCGTGCGGAAAGCCATGAAGGAGAACCCGGAGAAGACGCTGGCCGCGATCCGCGCCATCGGCTACACCGACGTGGAGCTCCTCTGGAGCTTCAAGAACTTCGATCGCTCGCCGCAACAGGTGAAGGCGACGCTCAAGGCCGAAGGGCTCACCGCCACGTCGGCCCACATGGCCCCGGAAACGCTCCTCAGCGAGTGGTCGGAGAGTCTCCGCACGGCGAAGACGCTCGGGCATCAGTACTTGGTGGTTCCCAGCCTGCCCAGCGAAACGAAGCGCTCGATCAACGCCTGGAAAATCTGGGCCGACCGCTTCAATGTGGCCGGCGAAGAGGCCCGCCGCGCCGGCATTTGGCTCGCCTTCCACAACGAGCCGGATCACCTGCGAAAGGTCGAGGGCGAGATCCCGCTCGACGTATTTTTGGCGCGCACGGAGCCCAAGTTCGTGCGTTTCCAACTCGACGTCGGCAACATGCTGATGGGCGGCGGCGATCCGATGGACTACCTGAACCGCTACAAGGACCGCATCGGGACGTTCCACCTCAAGAATGTCGTGGCCGACCGCTCCAAAGACACGGAGCTCGGCGCGGGCACGTTTAATCTGCGCGCCTTTCTGGCCGCCGTGCCGGAACTGGCCGAGAAGCCCTGCTTCGTGGAGCAGGAAGGGGCCGCCGATGAACTGGCGAGTGCGAAGGCGAACTTCGAGTATCTGCGTGGGTTGAGCTTTTAACAGCAAAAGCAACAGCTCGTTCACGCGAAGCTCGCGAAGAACGCGAAGGCTCGCGAAGAAAAGCAAAGAAAATGCTGTTCTTCGCGTCTCTTCGCGGCCCTTCGCGCCCTTCGCGTGAACCTTTTGCTTTTGCTGTTTACGCCTCGCCCGCTCTTGCGACCATCGCCTTGATGCGTTCCACCGCCGTCGTGACACTCGCCTCATCAGGGCCGAACGAGAAGCGCAGATACTGACGGAAGCGCGAAGTATGATCGGCGCGGCGCTTACCGGGGTTGATGTCGAAGAAGCTGCCTGGCACGGTGATCACGTGCTCCTTGAGCGCGGCTTCGAAGAACGCATCGCCTTCGTTCAGCGGCGCGGGCAGCGAGGCCACGCTGGCCCACACGTAGAAGCCGCCTTCGGGCTCGTGCTCCACCGTGAGGCCGGCCGCACGCAGACCGTCCACCAACAAGCGACGCTTCTTCGCGAACGCTTCGTGAATGGCGATCACTTCCTGGCGCGCGCGCGGGGGGTCCAGGAGTTCGCAGGCGGCGTCCTGCAGCGGACGATTGCCGCCGCCATCGAGGAAGCTGCCGGCACTCGTGGCGGCGTCGATCACACTGGCCGGGCCGACAATCCAGCTGAGGCGCCAGCCGGGACAGCGCCAGCCCTTCGTGAGCCCATCGAGAATCACGACCGGATCCACGTTCACATCGTCCACATACTCGGCGGCACTCACCGTCGTACCCGACACCAGTGCTTCATCCCACAGGTAATGCGAGTAGAACTCGTCGAGAATCAGCGTGCACTTGAGGTCGCGCGCCTCGTGCACCGCCGACGCCAACGCACTGCCTCGCAACACACGTCCGGTGGGGTTACTCGGATTCGACATGAGCAGCGCGCCGAGACCGCGGCCGGTGATCTCACGGCGCAGGTCGCGCGTGGAGAGCGCGTAGCCCGTTTCCGGTTCGAGCAGCAGCGGGATCGCGCTGAACGAGCCGAAGATTTCCAGCAGTTCTTCGTAGGCCGTATAGTCGGGCAGCACGTGGCCCAGATTCACGTTGCCGAGTGACGCCACCACCCGCGTGAGCGACGAACGGCCACCGCCGCAGATGCACACGTTTTCCGGGCCGTACTGCGACGCTTTCCCCACGCGATAGCGTGCGTTGTACAAGTGGGCCACCGCGCGACGCAGCGCTTCCATGCCGCCCACCGGCGCGTACTCGTAGTCGTCCGACGAAATGTGCACATCGGCCGGCCGCGGCGGCGAATGGGGCAGGGGGCCCGTTTCCGGCTGCCCCTGACCCAAATTACACCAATCCGTGCTGCCCGGGCGGAAGCCCAGTTGGCGAGCACGATCCATGACGTAAATGACGCCCGTGTGCGGCACGGGGCGGAATCCCGGAATGGCGGGACGATCGATCGGAAACGACTGCGTGGGTTCGGCCATTCCGAAATCTACCAGTCCGTAGGCGTGTAATCCTTGAGGAACTTGCCCCACACGTGCTCGCCGGTGTTGATGCCGTCGATGATCGGATCGACGATGCGGGCCGCGCCGTCCACGATGTCGAGCGGCGGATGGAAGCGATGCTCGGCCACCTTCTTTTCCGCAATGTGGACGGGATCTTCGTCCGTGACCCAGCCGGTATCCACCGCATTCATGTGGATGCCGTCGGACTCATAGTCAGCGGCCGAGGTGCGCGTCATCATGTTGAGCGCGGCCTTGGCCATGTTCGTGTGCGGGTGACGCGTCGTCTTGAACTTGCGATAGAACTGTCCTTCCACCGCCGACACGTTCACGATGTGCTTGTCGCGTTCCGGCGTACGCAGCATCAGCGGCTTGAGCCGCGCGTTCAGCAGGAACGGCGCGATCGCGTTCACCAGCTGCACTTCGAGCAGTTCCACGCTCGGCACTTCGTGCATCAGCAATCGCCAGGAATTGCGGTCACGCAAGTCCACCTGCTGCATGTCCTGATCGAGCTTGCCTTCGGGGAAGAGGTGACCGCGATCGGTGTGTTCTTCCGGCAGCAGCGCGACCTGCGACAGCTCAGCAGCGTGCGTAATGCCCGCCACTTCGGCCAGCGCGCGCGGCAGATTCTTCGGCGTGAGCATCTCGCCGTCTTCGGCGTCGGTGGAACCCGGCAGCATGTGATAGCCCCGCACGCCTTCGTAGGCGCCGAGCAGCTTGCGCACCTGTTCGGGCATGCTGCTGAGGGCGGTCGTCTCGCCGTCCATCATATGCTTGTAGAAGTCGGGCGGACGACGCACCGTCTGACAGGCATTGTTCACGATGAAGTCGAGACGATCGTGCGTGTCCATCAGGTGATGACAGAACGCTTCGACGCTGGGCGTGTGTCGCAGGTCGAGTCCGAAGATTTCCAAGCGATGCGACCACTGCTCGAAGTCGGCTTCGGCGGCGTAGCGTGCGGCGGAGTCACGCGGGAAGCGCGTGGTCACGATGAGATGCGCGCCCGACCGGAGCAGCTTGATGCCGGCCTGATAGCCGATCTTCACGCGACCACCGGTGAGTAGCGCGGTGCGTCCCGTGAGGTCGGCGAGCTCGCCACGTTTGCGATAGTTGAACTCGGCGCACGACGGGCAGAGCTGATCGTAGAAGTGATGCAGCACGGTGAAGTCGCGCTTGCACACGTAGCAATGCTGCTCCTCCAGCGCCTCGCGGAAGTCGGGATCGGACTCGACCGTCGTCTGCTCGTCGGAGGCCGGCAGCAGATAATTGGGCGTGGTGAACACCGTCTGACGGCGCAGGCGGCGGATGCCGGTTTCCTGCAGCTGCGACTCCGCCTCTTGCGTGCGGATCGTCTTCTCGACGCGCTTCTTCCGCTTGGTCGCCTTGACCATCTGGCGACGCAGGATGGCATCGGGGCGCGACACTTCGCCGGCGGCCTTGAGCAGGCGATTGCGATCGTCGTCGGAGATATGGAGCAGATCGGCCCGGTTCACGGCGAACTGTTCGAGCAGCTCGGTCGCGGCACGAACTCGCTCGGACAGGCTGAGACTGGCTTCCACGGAGTCAGGACTTTGGGACATAGCCCTGAAAGCTAATCGGTCATTCGTCGTGAAAGGCGGGTCCGGGGTGAGTCGGCAGCCGCCAGTAGTACCAGTGGGTGATCCGGTCCCACCCCTCGGCCTCCTCGTTCTCCACCCCCCAGACGCACTCTCCGGAGGGAAAGGTGATCTCCTGAAAGCGGGCGTCGAGGGCGGCGAGGCGCTCCCGCGCCGCGTGGGTCAGGGGGGCATCGTCGAGGGCCCGCCGGACGTCCAGGTCGTTGAGGTAATCCTCGTAAGTGAGCGCGTAGCCGTGCTCCACGTCGTCTACCGTTCGGGCCCACTGCTCCAGCAGCTGGTCGGCGCTGATCATGATGGGGTGTGAAGTGTCGTCTGAACCGGGTTCACGATCGGGGGGAGCGGCGGGCCTGCCGACGGAAGTAGGCCTCCCCGTCGTTGGGCTTGAAGAAGGTGCGGATGGTGCCGTCCGGGTCGGCGGCCAGGAACGCGCCGCTGGCTTTGTCGAAGCGGGAGATTACCCCGTCGGCCTGTCGCACGACCTCGAGGACGTCGCCGCCCACCGTCGCATCACGCAACTGCTGCGCCAGCTGCAGGTACTGGGCCTGCGAGACGGTGCCGAATTCGCGGCCGTGCTTTTCGTAGTGTTCTACGAGGCGCGCCGTGGAGCGGAAGCCAATCGCGCTGGTGGACGATGCCAGCGTTGCGGCCGGTGCCGTTGATGGAACGGAAGCTGGGGCCGACGCCGGCGAAAGCTGCGTCGGCGGCGACGCGCCCTTGGTACGGGCCAGTGACCAGGCGGCGACGGCACAGACCAACGCCAACAGGAAGGAGCGGAGCGCGCGATTCATGCGCCCATGCTACCGCCGCGTCGCGTCGGCCACAACTCGCGTCCATATTCCACCTCATGAGCGTCGTGAAAGAACTGCTGTCGTTACTCGAGCTCGAGAAGCTCGAGGTCAATATCTATCGTGGCCAGAACCGCGATCTCGGCACCGGTCGCGTGTTCGGCGGACAGGTGTTCGCCCAGGCGATGGTGGCGGCCCGACGCACGGTGGATGAGCCGCGCGAGGCGCACTCGGTGCATGGGTACTTCCTGCGGGCCGGCGATCTCAAGGCGCCGATCGTGTTCTTCGTGGACCGACCGCGCGACGGTGGCAGCTTCACCAGCCGCCGGGTCACGGCGATCCAGCATGGCGAGGCGATCTTCCATCTGTCGGCGTCGTTTCACGTGCACATCGACGGGCTCGAGCATCAGAGCGATATGCCCGACGTGCCGCCGCCTGAGGATCTGATGCCGGAGCTCGAGCAGATCCGTGAGCGGGCGGAGGTGTTGCCGCCGGAACTGCGCACCGTGCTCACGCAGGATCGCCCCATCGACTTCCGCTCGTTCACGTCGCACGTGCCAGGCACCGATGAATCACGTGGCGCGAAGCGCTTCGTGTGGTTCCGGGTCATCGACACGCTCCCCGACGACGCGATCACGCATCAGGCGATTCTGGCGTACGCCTCGGACTACGGATTCCTGCCCACGGCGCTATTGCCGCATCAGGTGTCCTATCGTGACCCTCGGCTGCAGTTAGCATCGCTGGACCACACGATCTGGATGCACCGCCCATTTCGCGCCGACGAGTGGCTGCTCTACAGCATGGACAGCACGGCGGCGGCGGGAGCCCGCGGCTTTGTGCGCGGCGAGATCTTCACGCAGGACGGAACCCTCGTCGCGTCAGTGGCGCAGGAAGGACTGATCAGACTCCGCGATCCTTGAGGACTGCGCATGGGTTTACATGATCCCCGCATGGACGCGTATATCGCGAAGTCAGCCCCGTTCGCCCAGCCGATCCTCGAGCATATCCGGGCGGTCGTGCACGAAGCATGTCCCGACGTGGAGGAAACCATCAAATGGGGTTTCCCGCATTTCGACTACCACGGCACGATGATGTGCAGCATGGCGTCGTTCAAAGCGCACTGCGCGCTGAACTTCTGGCTGGGGCGTCAGGTGTTGGGCGACAAGATGACGGACGAAGCGATGGGACAGTTCGGACGCATCACGAGTGTGAAGGACCTGCCCAACAAGACCACGCTCAAGAAGTACATCAAGAAGGCGATGGCGCTAAACGACGCGGGCGTGAAGCTCTCGCGACCGGCCGCGAAGAAGGGCGCCACGGCAAAACCGGTGGTCGTGCCGTCGGAGTTGGCGGTGGCCCTGGCCCGTCATGAGGGGGCCAAGGCGGCGTTCGATGCCTTCAGTCCGTCGCACAAGCGCGAGTACTGCGAGTGGATTGCCGAAGCGAAGCGCGATGAGACGAAAGCGAAGCGGGTGGAGCAGGCGATCGAAATGCTCGCCGAGGGGAAGGCGCGGAACTGGAAGTACGGCGCGTAGCGGCGCGCCGACGGACTAGCGTCGTACGAAGGCCACGATGCGATCGCGAAACGTGGCCGTTTGACTGGGTGCCACGATACGACCGGCGATGACGTGGCCGTCTTCACCGGCGGTCGGAATCACGAGCACCCGCTCCGCTTTCACGCGACCTGACGCGTCGAGTGCATCGAGCCAAGCCGTCGTACGTTTCGCATCCACGACCTCGTCACCCTCGTGGTAAAAGACCAGTGTGGGAACATCGTACCCGTCCAATGGCACGTCGCGCACATGTTCGACCAGCGCCTGCATCGGAAACAGGGCGGTCGATGGATACCGCATCGTCCAGAAGCGCCTTTGCTCCTCGTTCTTCGCGGTCCACTCGCGCTGCGGAATGAAACGCGGCAGCACGACCTCGGCCCACGGCAGCGTGAGGAGACCGGCGGCCGGATCTTTCGGCCCGAAGTTGGGCGAGATGAGCACGAGGGCGTGCAGCCCCTCTCGCACGGGCTTGGGCAGCGTGGCCAGCCACACGCCGAGGGTGCCGCCGGTGCTGGTGCCGATCACGAGTACGGAATCACCGAGCCGACGGGCCACGTCGAGGGCAAACGCGGCGTCGCCCATCCAGTCGCGCGCCTGCACGTGCCCAAGAGAATCGCCGGGCAGGCCGTGACCGCGGAGTCGCGTTTCGTACAGGTTGGCGCCGAGGGCGCGCGCCACCTCTTCGCTGAGCGGTGACGTTTCCTGCCGCGTGGCGGAGAAACCGTGCAGGTACACCACGCTCCACGGTGTCTTCGCCGGGTGCGCGCTGTCGGCAAAGACGACGCGTTTTGCCACGTCGGGATCGGTCACCCCGGCGGCGCGCTCCTGGGTAGCGAACCACTCAGGAAACGCCGCGATGCTATCGGGAAGTGCCGTCGCGACCACGTGCATCGTGGCCGCGTACGGGCTCGTGTCGGTCCACTCCACGCTGGGACGTGGCCCGGCGAAGAAGATGACCCCCAGCGCGAACAGGCTCACCGCGCTCGCCGCGGCGCGCGTAGAGAGCTGCATTCGGCGCGCTGCACGTGGGTCGATCATACCGCGTCCGACGAACTGGAGAAATTGAAGTCGCGCACCTTGATGGGGGGCATCGCCACCCCGGGACCACCTTCACCACCAGCGGTGCGCACGGCGGCGCCCACGCCTTCGAGGTTGTTCAACATGAACAACGGCGAATCGTTGAAACGGAAGTTCTTGATGGAGCGCGCAATCTTGCCGTTCTCGATCAAGAACGTGCCGTCGCGCGTGAGGCCCGTGTACATGAGCGTGCGCGCGTCGAGCGGACGCAGATACCACAAACGCGTGACGAGCACACCGCGCGTGGTGCCAGCGATCATCGACTCGATGGTGTCCTTGCCGCTGGCCATGCGCAGCGACTGCGCACCGCCGGTGGCCGTCTTGCCCTGCTTGTTGGCCCAGAAGCGGTTGTACGCGAGCGAATTGAGCACACCGTTCTGCACCCACGTCTGTTTGCCTGTGGGCATGCCTTCGCCATCGAACGGCGACCCGAGAATGAGCGGGTCGGCGGGATCGGTGAGCAGCGTGACGCGTTCATCGACAATTTTCTCGCCGAGGCGCGTGCCACCGCCGGCCTTCGAGAAGGCCGAACGCCCTTCGTCGGCCGAGCGCGCCTGAAAGGCTCCACCCATAAGACTCACGAGATTGGCCGTGGCCTCGGGCTCGAAGATCACGGTGTAGCGACCGGGCTCGATACCTACCGGATTACGCGAGCGACGTGCTTTGTCGATGGCGCGGTCGGCCACCGACTGGAAGTCGATGGCGCTCCAGTCGGTGCTTTCACTGCCCACCCAACCTGAGCCCGTGCCGTCGGTAGTGCGGGCAGTGAGTGTGTAGTTCGCACTCGTGCCGCGATGATACGCAAACAACCCCGCGCTGTTGCCGATCGCGCTGGCGTTGGCGTTGCAGATGATGAACCCGGCCACCGTGAGATCCTTGGCGGCGCGCGCCGGCGCGAGCGCCGTCATGGCGGCTTTGGCGCGATCTTCGGCCGAGAGATCGGCGGTGCGATCGAACCACGCGTTCACTGGTGCATATGTCTGCGGCGGCAGCTCACCGAGATACTCGGGGTCTTCCGGCGCCAGTCGCGCCAGCGCTTCCGACTGTTCGACGGCACGACGCAGTCCTTCGTCGCTGCGATCGTTGGTGACCACACTCGCCTTGCGCTTGCCGAACACACTCTGAATGCGGATCGTGCTGTTGGTCGTCACACCCGACGTCGACATCTGATTGTCTGCGAAGCGCAGATTCGTTTCGCGCGAGCTGTTCACCGACACGCGCACGGCGTCGGCCTTCGACAGCTTCACGGCGCGGTCGACGATCGCCTGTGCCTGTTCACGCGAGAGCACGCCAATGGCGGCCATGGCTTTCGTGTCGCGCATGGTATCGCTCGAGGACTCGCTCATGGAATCGCTCATACCGTGCGTCCCGTGTTGATGATGTTCGCGTTCTTGAAGCGCGTGGGCGGGCAGCCGTGGCTCACGGCGTTGGCCTGTCCGGGTTGACCCTTGCCGTCGTTGAAGGTGCCGCCGAACTCGTAGCTGCTCTTGCCGCCCAGCATGTCGAGCGTGTTCCAGAAGTCCGGCGTGCGCATTTGATACGCCGCGTCCTTCACCTGACCGATGATCTTGCCCTTACGCACTTCGTAGCAGAGCTGCGCGCCGAACTGCGCGTTGTAGCGCTGCTGGTCGATGGAGTACGAGGCACGGCCGATCATGGCGATGCCCTTGTCGGTGGCAGCGATGAGATCATCCCAGCTCAGGTCTTTCGCGCCGGGCTGCAGCGACACGTTGGGCATGCGCTGGAACTGCACGTCGGCCCAGCTCTGCGCGTACGAGCAGCCGTGCGAGCGTACGGGCTTTCCGTTCTTGGCATACCACGACGACAGCCAGGGCGCCTGTTCACGCGTGGTCTGGTAGTCGTTGAGAATGCCGTCCTTCACGATGTGGAAGGTGTCGGGCTGCACGCCGTCGTCGTCGTAACCGATGGTAGCCAGCGCGCCCACTTCGTTGCGGTTGCCCACGAGGTTCATCATCGGCGGTCCGAGCTTGAGCGAGCCGAGCACCTTTTCGGGCGGCGCCATGAAGCTGGTGCCGGCGTAGTTGGCTTCGTAGCCCATCGCGCGATCGAGCTCGGTGGGGTGCGCGAGCGATTCGTGGATGGTGAGGAACAGCTGCGACGGATGCAGAATGAGATCGTAGCGCCCCGGCTCCACCGGCTTGGCGGTGAGCTTTTCCGCGGCTTCCTCGCCCCACTTGGTGGCGTTCTTCACGATGTCGGCTTCGAGCACGTACTCCCAGCCGCGACCGGCGGGCTGCACGACTTCGGGGCCGCGCACGGCGGTGCCCGAGCGATCCGGCGCCACGGCGGTGCAACTCATGGTGACCCAGCTGCGCACGTAGTCCTGCGTGATCACCGAGCCGTCGGTGTTCGCGTAGTTGCGCTCTTCCTTCACGAACGAAAGGCCGGAATTCACGAAGCGCACGTTGGGTACTTTCAGCGCTTCGGCGTTGGCGCGCAGCAGCAGGTCGGCCTTGGTCTCCACCGGGACGGTGAAGGGGTCGATCTGGTACGCGCTGCGCCACGTGGCGTTCGGGTGCGCGGGCGACGGCGCGAGCTCCACGCGTCGGTCGCGCGCGATGCGATTGGCCTTGGCAATGGCCACGGCTTCCTGCGCGGCCGTACCGACGCCTTCCTTGGTGAGTTCCTGCGTGGCGCAGAACCCCCAACAGCCATCGACCAGCACGCGTACACCGCAGCCCATGGTGTCGGTGTCGACCACGTCGGTGACTTGTCGTTCGCGCGTCTGGATGCTGTTGTTGCGATTGCGCGAGATGCGCACGTCGGCCCATGAGGCGCCGTAGCGCTTGGCGGCGTCGAGCGCCTCCATCATGAGCTCGCGGGTCGCCGCGTCGGTGTAGAGCGCGGGCAGCGGCTTGAACCCGGGCAGTGCACGCAGCGCACTCGGGCCGATCGCCAGCGCGCCGAGTGCGGCGCCGCCGGTGACGAGAAAATCGCGACGAGTAGTCATGTCACGAATGTATCGCCACCGACGGATGAGGTCACGCGTGGGCCGTGCGAGTTACTTCAGGTTGGTCTTGAAGAAGCCGACCGTCTTGGCGAACGCGTCTTCGGCAGCCGACTTGTCGTAGGCCTGGCCGGTGGGGTTCGCGAACGCATGGTTGGCGTTCTCGTACACGTTGATGGTGACCTTGCGACCGCCCTTCTTCATGGCCGCTTCCATCGCGCGCACGCTGTCGAGCGGGATGCCGGTGTCCTTGCCGCCGAACAGCCCCAGCACCGGCGCCTTGAGGCGCGCGAGCTGCGCCGGATCGGTGATCGGCGCGCCGTAGTACATCACGACGGCGTCGAGGTTGGCGCCGCCCACGAGGCCGGTGCGCAGCGACCAGTGTCCGCCGTAGCAGTAGCCCACCGAGCCGACTGAGGTGGCGCCCGCCTTCTTGAGATACGTGATGGCCTCGCCGAGGTTCTTCTCACCACCGGCAATGTCCGCCATGCCCGCCTGGTACAGCTTCATGGCGGCATCGGGGGTCGTGGCGACGGAGCCGAACAGATCGACGGCGAGCACGGTGTAGCCTTCACCAGCATAGCGCTTGGCCATGGCCTGGATGCCTTCGTTGAGGCCCCACCATTCGTGCACCATGATGATCGCCTTGCCCGTCTTGGCGCCGGCGGCCGGCTTGGCGAGGAAGCCCTTGATGGCCTTCCCGTTGATCGTGCCGTAGGTCACGGTCTCGCCCACCACGTCCATGCGCGGCGCGATGCGGGCGCCGGCGGATGCGGTCGGGGTTTCGTTCATATGCTCGCGGTGCATCGCGGCGGCGTAGTCGGGCTGGGTGGCTTGGGCGCCGGCGGTCGTGGCGGCGGCGACGAGTAGAGCGGTGCCGGCGGCGAGCCGGGCGGTGTAGGCGAAAGCGTTCATGAGTTGGTGTTGGTATCGGATGAGAACGGTTTACGTGGCCAGGCAATGCCTCAGTAATGAAACACCACTTTGGGCTTTTCGGTTTCGGGCTTGCGGTCCGGGCGTATTCCGGCCGCTGGCAGTGTCGTCGAAAGCTCCGTAACCGCCGGAACACGGATCAAACTCGATGGCGCCGATTACGCAGATAAGCAAATGGCGCTGTTGGCTTATCCGTGTAATCGGTGAAATCCGCTCGCTCCGTGTTCCCGCTGTTGCTTTCCCGTGGCGGTTAGCGAACCCTACGCGATCGCCTTCGTCATCGGAATCAGCGGTAGTGTCGTCCCGTCTGGCATGGGATAGTCCACTCCCACGTCAGGCACGAACCCCAGCGCCCGATACAGTGGCTCACCTGGCAGCGTCGACATCAGCGACAGCGAGGTAAATCCCGCGCGTTGCGCGGCGGCGCTGCACACGCCCAACAGTCGTTTCGCGTAGCCGCGGCGGGCGTGATCCGGGTGCACGTAAAAAGCGCGGATGCGCGCCGGTGACGTGGCCGGATCGAGACGACCTTCGCCGCGGCTGTCGAACTGATCGCCGCCGAACAGGGTCTGGTGATCGCTCCAGCCGCCGCCGGCCACGATGGTGCCGTGCTGCTCGAGCACGAAGTAGCTGCGATCGTGAATGAGACTCGAGTCGACGCCGAACACGTATGACAGCGACGAGGCGATCTGCGCGTCGGTGTAGTACCCCGCCGCCAGTCGGCGCACGGAGGCCTCGATCAACGCCGATAGTGCCGGTACGTCGGTAAAGCGCGCCACGCGACACTGCGGCGCCGCCGCCATGTCCTCGACGGCGCGCCAGCCCTCGGGCCACGGGCCGTATCCGGCGGCGGCGTTGATGTGGCCGGCTTCGCCCAGATCCCACAGCTTGCTGCCCCACGCGGCGGCATACTGTTCGGCCTGGGCGAACGTCACGTACTCGTCGTTGCGACTCGTCACGACGGTGCTGGGGAAGGGCAATGCCGACAGCGGCACGGGTGCGAATCCCGCGGGGCTACTGGGATACACCGGTGCCAGCGGATCGCTGGGCGCGACCAACAGCGCGCCGCGCACCCGCAGGATGAGCGCCAATGGCGCCTCGCGCGCCCAGTGGGCGACCATGGCGCAGGCGCTGCTGTGCGCGACCAGCACGACATCGTCGGCGTGCTCCTGCATCACCTGCGTGAGTCGCGCGACCCAGTCGGCGCAGCGCGGCGCCGCCCAATCCTGTTGCACCACCCGCTCAACGGGCAGCGTGGTGGCGTGGGCTTGCCACAACGATTGCCAATGCGCCGGCCCCGAGTCGTACAGCCCGGGGAGTAGCAGGATCATGGTTGGGGCGTCAGACGACACCGATCGCTCGCGCCAGCATCGCCGGATCGATATTGCCGCCGGTGACTACCACCATCGTCGTGCGCCCCTTCGTTTCGAGCTTACCCGACAACAGCGCCGCCAGTGCCGCCGCCCCACCCGGTTCCACCACCAGCTTGAGTTCGCGCACCGCGAAGGCGATCGCCGCCAGCACCTCGTCGTCGGTCACGGTAAGTCCGGCACCGACACGGGGCTGATTGATCGAGAAGGTGAATTCGCCGGGCATCTCGGTCACGATCGCATCGCAGATCGAGCGCTGGCCCGGCTCGTTCGCCACACGATGCCCGAGTCGCAGTGAACGGGCCGTGTCGTCGAACTCCGCCGGTTCACAGGGGTGCACCACGGTGGTCGGCGACACGGCCGCCGCCGCCAGCGCACACCCGGCCGTCAGGCCGCCACCGCCGCAGCACACCAGCAGGGTGTCGGGCGTGCAGCCCATCGCCGCCGCCTGAGTGAGCGCCTCCAGCGCCAGCGTGCCTTGTCCCGCCACGATATGTGGATCTTCGAAGGGCGGCACGATCGTCAGGCCATGTTCTTGCGCGATCGCACCGCCAATGGCGACGCGGTCTTCCGTGTAGCGGTCGTACAGCACCACCTCACCACCGAAAACGCGCGTGCGTTCGATCTTCAACGCCGGTGCATCCTTCGGCATGATGATCACCGAGCGCATGCCGAGTAAGGTGGCACTGTAGGCCACTGCCTGCGCGTGATTGCCCGACGAATAGGCGACCACGCCGCGTGACCGTTCGTCGTCGGTGAGCTGCAGCAGGCGATTGAGCGCGCCGCGCAGTTTGAACGACCCGGTGTGTTGCAGCACTTCGGCCTTGAGGAGCACGCGGCCGCCGGCGCGCGCGTCGAGCGCCGGTGAGGTGAGCAGCGGAGTGACCTGCGCGTGCGGCGCGATGCGCGCGGCGGCGGCGCGGATATCGTCGATCGTCGGAACAGCGGGGAGCGTGGTGGGCATGCTGAAGTATCCACTCTCGCACGCACCGCCGAAAGACGCGCGGTCGGCCCGCGCCGTCGCTAGAAGTCCGGAGCACCTGCCGCCGCCGCACGCCGACGTCGCTCGCTGCCACAAGTGATCGCGCGCTCGAATCGGGTCCGGGGGCGCAGCACGTAGCCATCCGCCAGGCCGGAATCGACCGCCGTGCGTGCCGTCAGATACTGCGCCGGGCAGGGCGCCCAGAGCGCGTCGTTCATCGCCGTGGCCACGGGCGTGGGAATACCGGTGAATACCCACAGCATGGCGATGAACATGACGGCGACCGCGAACACGGCCACGAGGCGTCCGATCTGCCGAATGCGCCGCGGCGTCGGGTCCCCGGGGCGCGGTTCGAAGTGCATGGGGAGATCGGATTGCTCGGACATGCTGCAATATGGCCGCGGGGACTGTAGCTTCGCTCATAGCGTCCGCTCCCGGAACGACACGACGACCCACCATTTCACCCGACGACGTGGAGATCGACCTCGAACTGAGTCTCCTGGCCTTTCAGAGCCGGGTTCTCGCGTTGGCCGAAGATCACGCCGTGCCGCTGCTCGAGCGGCTTCGATTTCTGGGCATCGTGACCAGCAACATCGATGAGCTGTACATGGTGCGTATGGCGGAGCTGCGCCGTGCAGCGATCGACGAGCCGGGGCAGGCCAGCCAGCGGTTGTTGGCGGTCGAGCGGGGTCTCGACGAGCTCCTCGCACGCCAGTCGCGTTGCGCCACCGAATGCCTGCGCGAGGCCGAGCGGGTGGGGGTGCGCCTGCTGGCGTGGCACGAGCTGACGATCGACGAGCAGCAGCAGTTGCGCATTCAGTACCTCGAGGAAATCCAGCCGGACCTGCGCCCGCTGGCGATCACGCTCAGTCCCGGGCATCCGCTGCCGCACTTGCCGCACTTGGGGCTCTTTCTCGCCGTGCTCTACCGCATGGCCCCGGGCGAACGCGTGCGGCTCGCTGAGCACGATTTGCCCGTCGATATGCCGCGTTTGCTGGCGGTGCCGGATCGTGCTGGCGCCGTCATTGCGATCGAGGAAGTGCTGCGGGCCAATGCGCACCTGCTACATCCGGGCACGATCGTCGAGAGCGCGTATCTCTTCCGCGTCACGCGCGGCGGCGATCTCCCGATCATGGACGATGAAACGGGCAGTCTGCTGGGCGCCGTGGCACTGGCCACCGAGCGACGGGTGCACAACCCGGCCGTGCGCGTGGAAGTCGAGCGCAGCATGCCAGGTGCCGTCGGCGCCTTGATCCTCGACACACTACGACGTGAGGCGATCGGGCGCGACATGGAGCTCACGGTCACATCGGTGCAGCACGTGGACGGGTTGCTCGATCTGCGCTGTTTGCAGTCGCTGCCGTTGCCGAAGGCTCCGTCGCTCGAGTTCCCCCCAATGCCCACGAAGCAGGCCGTCGGCGATCGCTCGATGTTCGCGCTGCTGCGCGACGACGACCTGTTGTTGCATCATCCGTTCGAGTCGTTCGACGACAGCGTCGTGCGTTTCTTTCAGCAGGCCGCCGACGATGCCGACGTCACGGCCATCAAGGCCACGTTGTACCGCGTGGGCAACCCATCGCCCATCGTGGATGCGCTGGTGAAGGCCGCGGAGGCAGGGAAGCACGTGGCCGTGGTGGTAGAGCTCAAAGCGCGGTTCGACGAAGAGCACAACGTGCAGTGGTCGCGCGCGCTCGAGGCCGCAGGTGTCGATGTGACGTACGGAATCGCGGGCCTCAAGGTGCATGCCAAGGTCGCGATGGTCACGCGCGTCGAGGGCGGCGCGACGAGGCGGTACGTGCACGTCGGCACGGGCAACTACAATCCGCGATCGGGCCGCCAGTATACCGACCTCAGTCTCTTCTCGGCGCGCCCAGAGTTCGCCGATGCCATGGACGTGCTCTTCGCCGGTCTGACCGAGCGTCATGCGCCGCCGGCGGCCCTGCCGCATGGTGCCTTGGTGGCTCCACATCAGCTGCTGACGGGATTGCTGGAACACATCGAACGGGAAATCCAGCACGCTAAAGCGGGAAAGCCTGCGCGCATCACGATCAAGATCAACGGACTCGGCGATCGCGAAATGGTGCAGGCGTTCGAGCGGGCGTCGCAGGCCGGCGTGCAGGTCGACCTCATTGTCCGCGGCATCTGCATTCTACGGCCCGGTGTTCCCGGCGTCTCCGACCGCGTTCGGGTGACGTCGATCGTCGGACGCCTGCTGGAGCATTCGCGAATCTACCGGTTCGAGAACAACGGACATCCGGAGTATCTGATCGGGTCGTCCGACTTGCGGTCACGCAACCTCCGGCGGCGGGTCGAAGTCTTGGTGCCGGTGGCCGGGGCATCCTTCCACGCCCGGCTCGACACGATTCTCGACGCGTATCTGCGGGACGGCACGGCGTGGGAACTGCACGCCGATGGCGAGTACCGGCAGACGGGTGATCGCCGCGTGCCGGCGGCTCAGGCCGCACTGGCCTGACGCGATCCAGGGCGGCCGTCGCGGCGTTGAGCGGATTCGACTCGCTGCCGTCGTTCGATCAAATCAATCTGGGTTCGACGCTGCCGTAGAGCGCTGTCATCATCGGGTTCGCTGCCGCACAGCATGGCGTCGCGCGGCACGTCGGCCGACCGGCCATGCAGGCCATGGCGGGCGATTGGCGACTGCTCGCGCTCGCTGCGTTCCTGAACATGTTCTCGTCGTGGAGCGGCGCGGTCTGGAACGATCGGACCCTGTCGCGTGTGATCACGACGTCGCTGGTCGCGGCCGAGATTCGCGATTCGATCTTTGAGCAGCTCTTCACGACCAAGTCGGTGGGACAAGGCATCGGACTCGGCCCTGCAACGGTGAACGGCACTGCGAAGCAGGTCGCGGGTGACGTGGTGCTGGAGTCGACGGTTGGGCGTGGCACGACGTTCGAGGTATATCTCCCCGCCGCCTGAACGACCGGCGCGCGCGTGGTTGCTGGTCAGCGACCACTGCAAGCGGGCGTTGATGCGGTGCGCATCGCAACGGTAGATTCGCGCATCCGTCGTTCCCACCGTGCCACGCCGAGTCTGCCCATGCCGCTGTTCACGTCCCGGTCTGTCCGTTCGCACGTATCCGTCGCGCTGCTTGGGTGCGTCTGCGCATTGGCTCCCGCGGGATTATCGGCGCAATCGCCGCCCATCCGGCTGCGACTTCCCGGCTACTTCACGCCGATGTCGGTCGACTCGGTTGCCGCGGCGCCGGTGGCCGTTGCGGCGTCGCGCGAGGTAACCTACAAGGCCGTCAACGCGGTGTTGACTGAGCTCAAGATCCCGGTCACCACGCAGGATGCCGCCATGCGCGTGTTGGGGAGTGGCAGCGCGCGCATGATTCGCAAGCTCGGTCGCGAGCGTTTGTCGTCGTATCTGAGCTGCGGGCAAGGCATGAGCGGTTCGCACGCCGACGGCTGGCGCGTCACGATGGCGGTGTTCGTGTGGCTCGAGCCGGTCACAGCAACGGAGACGCGCATCCGGGTCGGCCTGCTCGCCGGTGCGCAGGATGTGGAAGGCGTGTCGAAGGATCCGGTGGCATGTGGCTCAACGGGCGTGTTTGAAACGCAGTTGGCCGAGATGATTCAGAAGCGCGTGGCGCTGTTCTGATCAGCGGGTGAAGGTGGGCAGCAAGGCCACGAGTCCATCGGTGCGCAGGCCCATCGCACCGGTGTGCAACAGGAAGCACGTTGCCCCGCTGCCGCTCATCATGCCGATGGCTGGTGCGCCGCTCGCTCGCCTCTCGCTCGCGATCTCCCGGAGGAGCGGCAGGTAACCGGCGACGCCCGTATGCATCGCGCTGACAACGGGTTCGAAATCGTTCACGGCCAGCGCGGCGATCGATGCCCATGACGAAAACGCGTCGGCCGGATAGGCGAACGCCGGCACTATATCACCACGCGCCTCGCGGGCTCGCGCGAATGCAGCGTAGGCGGCGCCCGTGTTCACACCATCGGCGAACACGGCGAGCCACACCGACGCCGTCGGCAGCGCCGGCAGCGGCAGCAGTCGATCACCGCGCCCCCATGCCCACGCCCGCGACTCGCCGCTCACGAGAAAGGGCACGTCGGCGCCGAGCGTCCCGGCGATCTGCAGCAACCCCTCCATGCCGAGCGGCGCGGGACTCAACGCCTCGAACGCGCGCAACACCGCCGCCGCGTCCGCACTGCCACCACCGAGGCCGCCGCCCACTGGGATCTGCTTCTCGATCTCGATCTCCCAGCCCGTGTTCCATCCGCTCGCGGTGGTGTACGCCGCCGCGGCGCGCCAGGCGAGGTTGTGCTCCATGGGCCCAAGTCCGGCGACGGGCATGGTAGGGCCGGCGCAGGTGAGTGACGGGGCCATCGTTCCCACGCGCACGTGCACGAGGTCGTGCAGCTCGAGCAACTGAAACAGCGTCTCGATGCCGTGGTAGCCACTCGCTTTACGGGCCAGAATGCGCAGCACAAGGTTGATCTTGGCGTGCGCGCGCTCGGAGCGGGATTCACAGGTCATGGTGTCGTGTCGTCGGTCGTACTCTTGCCGCTCAGCGTGCCCACGCTGAGTCCGAGTCGTGCGAAGTACACGGCACCGATGATCGTGATCGGAATGAAGCTGAGCAGGTGATATGCGAGCGCCCAGCTGACGGCGATTTTGTCATCAACGCCGTACACCGCGAGTCCGAGTACCGACGACAATTCGAACACGCCGAAGAAGCCGGGCGAACTCGGCAAGGCCACGGCCAGCGCGACCACACCTTGCAGGAAGAACGCGGCGCTTAGCGGCACATCCATGCCGACGGCGACAAATCCGATGTACATCGCGAAGGCGTTCACAGCCCAGTGCGCGATTGCCCACCCCAACACCGCCAGAAAGCGGCGACCGTCTCGTAGTACTGCGAGACCGCCCATGGCGTTCTCGACGAAGCCCACGATGACATCCTCGAAGCGCGGCAGTACGCGGTGCGCCACCCAGCGCACCATCGACAACACGCGTGGCGCCTGCATCACCATGGCATAGCACACGACGAGCAGCGCCAACATACCGCCCACGCCGAACTGCGCCAGCTCGGGTACGGTGCGCCCGGCCAAGGTCACGCCCGACGGGAACCGCGGGTCGAGCATCGCCGCGAACATCATCGCGAAGATCACGATCGCATCGAAGATGCGGTCGACGGCCAGCGAGCCGAGCGCGGTTGTGATCGCCACCCTCGGCACTTCACGCGTGATCGAAAACGCGCGGGCGAACTCACCGGGGCGAAACGGGAACACGTTGTTCATCATCATCCCGATCGCCGTGCTGCGCCACAGCGGGCCGAACGGAATGCGCCCGGCCACCGGCTCGAGAATCGTGCGCCAGCGACGCGCGCGCAGCGGGAAGATGCAGGTGCCGACGATCGGACTGACGGCGAACAACACCACGTTCGACGTGCGCAGCACCGACCAGACTTCGCTGAGATTCACGCCCTTCAACGTCCACCAGAGCAGGACCGCACTGAACGCGATCCCCAGTCCACTCTTCCAGTCCAGCTTCACTGCGCGCACCTCCGGACTGCGCTCACGTCGTCACCGCGAGATCGAGCAAGTCCGACAGCTCCTCGAAGAGCGCGTGCGCGGTCGGTTCGGCCAGCGTGCCACGCTGCCAATGCGTCTTGAGTTCGTCGCGTACCGCGCGCGCGCGCGTGATGGCCGAGTGTCCGCGATAGAGCAGGGACTCGATCGGAATCACCGCGGGCGCCACGGCCGGCGGCGCTTCCGATGCGCCGGACCACGTGATGCTCGCTTGCTTCACTTGCTGTGCGAGCTGTTGGTCGGTGATTTCCCGGTCCATCAGCAGCCGTGCGACACTTTGCACGCCCTGACGCTCGTGGGCCGTGGCCAAGGGCGCCCGCGCCATGCGTGTCGCCATATTGGCGATGCTGGCCGCACCATAACTCTCGGCCACGTCCGCCAGTCCCAGCAGCGAGCGACGAATGCCATCGGCGAGGGCGAGCTGTGACGGGCCGGCGTTGCTGCTCGCCAGCGCCGCCGACTCGCGGGCCACGCCATCGGCGGCGGCAGCGATATCAGTGCGAAAGCGCTGTGCCAAGGTGATTGGCGGCGCGGCGTTTCGCTGCAGAATCGCCGGCATGCCGTCATCCGGGAAGAAGCGCGAAATCGGTACGACGTGCGTGGCTGGAGACGCCGCCGGTGTATCGGTGGCGAGATACCCGGCGGCGACCGCGGCCAGCGCCACCGACTGCGTCCGACTGCGGCGCTGCTCGGCGTCGGTCCACACGCCCGCGCGTTCCACCAGCGAGCGCAATTCCACCAGCGCGCCGCGCACGGCGAAGTGCAGCCGCTGATCCCAGCGCAGTTCGTTGTCACGCAGCCCGGTTGCGATGCGTTCGATGGTAGACGCGAGGTCGGGCAGCCCTTCGAGCCGCGTCATGGTCGCGCTGCCGCGGAGCGCGCGCGCGTTCGTGAGAAAGGCGGCGGCGTCCGGCGTCTGCTCTTCCGCGTCGGCCATCATCTGGTCGAGGCGGCCGAGATACTCCATCGCTTCCTTTTGGAAGAACTCGATGAGGGCGTGCGGTGCACTCATGCGCGGCAGCTCGGACGAAGAAGGTGAGTCGGGTGATGCACGGACGAGACTAGAAGCGGTCGGCCTCGCGCGCGTCGTCCATGGCCTGACGGATCTCGCGTACGGCTTCGGACAGTCCTACAAAGATGGCGCGCCCGACGATGGCGTGCCCGATGTTCAATTCTTCGATCTCGGGAATCGCCGCCACCGGTCCGACGTTCTGCACCGACAGGCCGTGCCCGGCGTGCACCGCCATTCCCAGTGACGACGCCAGCGCGGCGGCGGCGGCCAGCGCCTGCAACGTGCGCGGCTCCGTCGGAGCGTGCGCGTACTGACCCGTGTGCAGCTCGACGGCATCGGTGCCCAACTCGTGCGCGGCACGAACCGCCGCCGCGTCCGGGTCAATGAACAGACTGGTGCGCACCCCCGCGCGTTTCAGACGCGCAATGGACTCCCGCAGCTGAGGCGCCGCGCGGAACACATCGAGGCCACCCTCCGTGGTGACTTCTTCCCGGCGCTCGGGCACCAGGGTCACCGCCACGGGGCGGAGCGTTTCGGCCAAGGCCAGCATCTCCTCGGTCGCGGCACACTCCAGATTGAGCGCGGTGGTGACGGTCGTGGCGAGGCGATGGATGTCCACGTCCTGCATGTGCCGTCGATCTTCCCGCAGGTGAGCGGTGATGCCGTCGGCGCCGGCCTGCTCGCACAGCACGGCCGCCGCCACCGGATCGGGCTCGGCACTGCGACGTGCCTGCCGGACCGTGGCAACGTGGTCGATGTTTACATAGAGGCGCTGGTAGCGAAGCGACGTCACTGGGGTATCCGGTAGAAGAACGTGTGGGGTACCTTTCTCCCCGACGAACGGACGGGACCGTGTTTGGTGCCTGTGAACGACAGGTCTGCACGCGGACGAACCGTCAAGCTGGTCAACACCGTGGGTAGGAGGCCTGCGTGCCGCGTAAGATGATGCAAAACCGTGTACTCATGTACTCTCTGCTGCTCGCCACGGCGAGCGGCCTGAGTGCGTGCACCCGAACGATCCAGAGCACCGAGACCTCGATTCCTGGCGCGGCCGCGCCGTCGGTGCGGGGCGATGCGCCGGATGCCATCGGTGCGGTCACGGGCAAGGCCGCGGTGGAGGGCTTCCTGAAGGCCGTGAAAGCGCAGGATCTCCAGACCATGAGCGCCATCTGGGGCACCACCAAGGGCGCCGCGCGCGACCAGATGAAGCGCGAGGACCTCGAAAAGCGCCTCATCATCATGCAGTGCACGCTCACGCACGATCGATGGGCGTTTATCGAAGATCGGCCCCGTCTGCAGACGGGCGGGCGACAGGAGTTCCAGCTTGAGTTCTTCCAGGGACCGCGGTCCGCCAAGACCTCGATTCTGACCGTGAGCGGGCCTGGTGGCCGCTGGTTCGTGGAGGACATCAACCTCCTCCCGCTGAAAGAGTTCTGCCGCTAAACAGTAGCGACCTGGACTGGTGACGCTGGACACCCAGACTAGTATTCGGACAGTTCGACGAGCACGCCGCCGGTAGCGCTTGGATGGAGAAACGCGATGCGCTTCCCCTCCGCGCCCAGGCGTGGTGTTTCATCGATAAGTCGGAGGCCGGCATCACGGCAGCGCTGCATCGTGCCGTCGAGGTCGTCCACCGCGAAACACACGTGGTGAATACCGGGGCCTCGTTTGGCGACGTACTTGCCGATCGGAGAGTCGTCGGACTTCGCTTCGAGGAGCTCTACCAACGATTCGCCGGCTGCCAGTCCCGCAATGGTGGCGCCGTCGGCATCGTCCAGTGGAACCTCGGGCAGGCCGAGGACATCGCGGTAGAAGGGAAGCAGCTCGTCGAGGGCACGCACAGCGATCCCGATGTGGGCGATGCGCGTGCCGCGGCGTACGGAGTCGGTCATGTTCGGCGGTGTTGATGCGGGCGTGAACGAATTCCGAATTCTAATCCTGCAGACGGGCGCGAGAGCAACCGGTAAAGGCCGGAAGCCGCGCCAACGGAGCACATGATGGCGAACGCAGTTGAAGTGAAGGATGACACTTTTGCGGCCGAGATCGAGCAGTACGAAGGGCTCGCGGTCGTGGATTTCTGGGCCACGTGGTGTGCGCCGTGCCGCATGATCGCGCCGATCGTGGAAGCGCTGGCCACCGAATACGCGGGCAAGGCGAAGGTGGCCAAGCTCGACGTCGACAACAACCAGCGGACCGCGGCGCGTTTCAACGTGCGGTCGATCCCCACGATCCTGTTTTTTAAGGACGGCAAGCTGGTGGATCAGGTCGTCGGCGCGGTTCCGCGCCCGGCGCTCGAAGCCAAGTTCAAGGAGCACGCCTGACCAAGGTGGGCGACGCGCCCGGTTCGGCCGAATCGGAGGTTCTTGCCTCCGATCTCGCCGACCGGGCGGCGACGCTCTGGCCGACCGCGGCCATGTCCGGGGCGTTACATATCGTCAGCACGCCGATCGGGAATTTGGGGGACATTTCCCTGCGTGCCCTCGCCGTGCTCAAGGAATGCGCGGTGATCTGCTGTGAGGATACCCGGCACGCGCGCACCCTGCTCAGTCGCTATGGCATCGGGACGCCCACGATTGCCGTGCACGAGCACAACGAAGCCAGCGTCATTCCGCGCCTGGTTGCGCGCCTGAAAGAGGGCGAAGCCATCGCCTTGATCAGCGACGCCGGGACGCCGTTGGTGTCCGATCCCGGTGCCCGACTGGCTGAAGCCGCAGCAATCGCTGGTGTACGGGTGGTGCCGATTCCGGGCGCGTCCGCCGTGCTGGCCGCTCTCGTGGCATCGGGCATGGTACCGCATCCCTTCACCATGCTGGGATTCCCGGCGCGGAAGGGGAAGGAGCGCGAGGAGCAGCTGGCCCTCGCCGCCCGCCTGCCGCACGCCGTAGTGCTGTACGAATCGCCCAACCGCTTGGTCGACACGTTGCGTGATCTGGCCGCCATTGCCGGCACCACCCGCCCGGTTGCGGTGGCCCGCGAGCTGACGAAGCATTTTGAAGAGGTCAAACGCGGAACGCTCGAGGAGGTGGCCGCGTATTACGAGGGCACGCCACCGCGCGGGGAAATCGTGATCGTTCTGGGTGGCGCGTCGGTCGTCGCCCCGAGTGAAGACGGCCTTCAGGCGGTGGCAGTGGCCCTGCGCGAGGAAGGGTTCCGTCCTCGTGACATCGTCCAGCGGCTCATGGACGAACATGGTGCCAGCCGTAATCTCGCCTACCGTCTCGCTCACGATACCTGATGCGGCTTCCGGCCGGTCGTTCCCTCCGCTTCGCTCTGCTCGCCGCTGTCGTCGGCGCATCGCTGGCGTTCACGCCATTCGCTGCGCTACGTGGCCCGGGTCGCTTGGCGATCGCCCGCGTACAGTACGAAGGCGGTGGTGACTGGTACGCGAATCCGTCCAGCTTGCCAAATCTCATTCGCGCGATCGCCGAGCGCACCGCGCTGCCGATCGAGCGCGCCGAGGCAAAGGTCACGTTCACCGATTCGTCGCTGTTCGACTTTCCGTTCCTGCACATCACGGGACACGGCGAGATAAAGCTCAGCGACATCGAAGTGAAGCGCCTGCGCGAGTATCTCACGCGCGGTGGTTTTCTGCACGTGGACGACAACTACGGACTCGACGACAGCTTCCGTCGCGAGATCAAGCGGGTGTTCCCCGACCGGCCGCTGGTCGATGTGCCCCATAGCCACCCGATCTACCATCTGGTGTACGACTTCGAGAATGGGCCGCCGAAAGTGCACGAGCACGATGGCAAGCCGGCGAAGGGGATGGGCATCTTCATCGGCAACCGACTCGCCGTGTACTACACCTACTCCGCCGATCTCGGCAACGGATGGGAAGACGTGGGCACCTATCCCGATCCGCCGCTGCTCCATGAACAGGCCATCCGCATGGGCGTGAATCTGTTTACCTACGCGGTCACCAGCCGGGTTACGCCGTGACGGCCCCCGCGCTGCGCACATCGGCGACGTCCTCGGACACACTCGAAACGCGACTCGCCCGCGAACAGTCCACGCTGCGCGCCCGCTCGATGGCGGCCGTGGTTCTCGCTGTGATCGGCGTTGTCGCGCTCGCGTTGGTTTGCAGCGCGTGGCTGATGGCCGACGGACGTTGGATGACGTTGCCACGCGCGGTGCCGATCGCCATGTGGGTTGCGGCAGTGGCCGCCGCCGCTGGCCTCGTGTGGTCGCTGCGCAAGCGCAATGCGGATGTGTTATCGCTCACGTCGCTTGCCGCGGCGATCGAACGTGAGCAGGTGTTGCGCTCGGGCTCTCTGCGCGGTGCGCTGGAAGTAGCACGAACCGGCGCGCTCGGTGCGCGCGCCTCGCAGGATGTCGCTCGCCGATTGGCGCCGGGCGCGCTGGCGCCGCAGGTGGCGCAGCGACTCGGGCGCGGCGTGACGGTGGCCGGCGTGCTGGCTGCGATCACGGTGGGCGCACTTTCGTGGTCGGCGCGCGAAGCCCCCGATGGCTTCGCGGCCACGGTGCATCCGGTGCGCGCCTGGCGTGGTACTCTGCTGCCGGCCCTCGGTTTCGACAAACTCCCCACGCTCGTGCCGCGCGGGATGCCCGTATCGCTGCGCGTGCGCGCCGACGGCCGCAACAGCGTGACGATTTCGCGCCGGGCCGAAGGTGAGGCCTGGCGCGACACCACGCTGAGTGTACGCGCTGATGGAATGGTCACGCTGGCCCTCGGTGCGGTCTCGGCGCCGATCACGGTTCGCGTGAACGACGGACGGGCGCCGGAACTGAATGGCCTCATCACCGTGGCCGATCGCGGCTGGATCGGTGACGTCGCGCTGTTCGCCGACTATCCGGCGTATCTCCGTCGCACCGATGAATCGATGGAGCCGGTGCCGCCGCTGCGTGTGCCGCGTGGCACGCACGTGCGCGTGACGGCGATGCTGCGTGGTGGGGCGCGCGATGCGATGCTCACCGATGGTCGTGATACCGTGCGCTTCCCTGCGTCGGTGAACGGGGCCGCGGTATCGGCGAGGATTTCGCTCGACCACGATGGCAGCTGGAGCTGGATCGCGGCGGCCACGCCGAGCGCCGACGCTGCGACGTTGCCGCCCGAACTACCTGATGCGCTCGCGTTCACCGTTGTGCCGGACAAACGTCCGGAAGTCGCCATCGTCTCGCCAGGCTCCGATACCGCGATCGGTCCGACCGGTATCGTGCCGGTATACGTCGACGCCAGCGACGATCACGGCGTGAGCAACGTGTCGCTGCAGGTGTGGCGCGAAAGTGCCGGTGCAACGGGTGCGGTCACGCGTGAGCGCATCGATGTGGCGTCGCCGTCGTCGCCGCTGTTCCAAGGTGGCGCGTCGATCACACTCGACGGGCGCAAGCTCGAACCGGGTGATCGGTTGCATGTGACCGCGGTGGCCACCGACGATTCGCCGTGGCGCCAGACTACGGTGAGCGCCGAAGTGTTGTTGCGCGTGCCGAGTCTCACCGAGCAGCGGGCGATGGCTCGCGCGTTGGCCGATTCGCTGGCGGCGCAGGCGCAACGGTTGGCGCAGCAGGAGAAGCGGCTGCAGCAGAACACCGATAACGCCGCCCGCAATCGCGACCTGAAGGGTGGCGGCACATCGGAAGAGGCGAAGGCCAACGGTACGGCCAAGACCGAAGGCGGCAAGAGCCAGTCGATGAGCTTCTCGGCGGCCGAGAAGGCCAAGCAGTTGGCGCGCGATCAGCAGCAGCTGGGCGCCAAGGTGGATTCACTGCGACAGAACGCGAAGGAGCTCGAGTCGCGCTTGAAGAACGCGAACGCGCTCGACACGGCGCTGGCGTCGCGGATGAAAGACATCCAGAAGTTGTTGCGCGATGCGATGACCCCCGAGATGCAGAAGCAGCTCGAGGAGCTATCCAAGAATTCCGATCGACTCAGCGGCACCGAAGCGCAGAAGTCGATGCAGCAGCTAGGTGAGCAGCAGAAGCAGATGCGCGAGCAGCTGGAGAAGAGCGCTGAGATGCTGAAGCGCGCCGCGCTCGAAGGCGCGATGCAGACGCTGCGTGACGACGCGAAGGACTTGGCGAAGGAGCAGAAGCAAGCGGCCGATCGCATGGATGGTCGTCAGAGCGAGAGCCGGCAGAGCGAAGGACGTCAGGAGAGCGCCGCCTCGAGTCCGAAGGAGCTGGCCGATCGCGCGCGTGAACTCGAGCGCGAAGTGCAGGCGCTGGCGAAGCGTCTGGAAGAGGCTGGCGCCAAGCCCGGCGCCTCGAAGACGCGCGCCGCGCAGCCGCTGGTGAACCAGGCGGCCGATGCCATGCAGAAGGCGGCGCAGGCGCAGCAGCAAAACGGCCCGAAGCAGGCCGGCGAGAAGGCGGGTGAACAGGGCCAGCCCAAGCCTGGCGAGAAGGATCCAAACGCGGCGGGCAAGGAGCCAGGCCAAGACGGCGCGGCGGGGCAGAAGCAGCCTGGCGGCGAGCCCAAACCGGGCGCCGAGAAGTCGGGCGCGCAGCCAAACGGTCAGCAGGGGCAACAGGGCACGCCGCAGCCAGGCCAGCAGGGGCAGAGCCAGCAGGGCGGCAAGCCGCAAGCGGGCCAGCAGGGCGACCCTGGTGATCAAGCCCGCAAGGCCGCTGACGCCATGGACAAGGCCGCGCAGCAGCTGTCGGCCGCGCGCGACGCGCAGGTCGATGCCTGGAAGACAGAGTTGTCCAGCGAGCTCGATCAGTCCATCAACGAAACGATGCAGTTGGCGCGTCAGCAGTCGGAGCTCGAACAGAAGGCCCGTAGCCAAGGTGCGCAGGGCATGCAAGGCGAGCAGAGCGCGCTGCAGCAGGGTGTGCAACAGGCGGCCGAGCGGCTCGAGAAGGCCGGGCGCAGTTCGTCCTTGCTGTCGCAGCGTTCGCAGAAGGCCATGGGCGAAGCGCAGCGTCGCGTGGAGCAGGCCACGCAGCAGATGCAGCAGTCGGGGCAGCCTGGCGGCAGTGAGCAGGCGCAGAACGCGATGAAGGACGCCAGCGAGGCGCTCAATCAGGCGTTGTCGTCGCTGGTGCGCGATCGCGAAAAGATGAACGGCGCGCAGTCGGCGTCGGGCTTCACGGAAATGATGGAGCAGCTCAAGCAGCTCGCGCAGCAGCAGGGGCAGCTCAACGGCCAGATGCAGGGGCTCAACATGTTGCCCGGCGGCGCGAAGGGTGACGCCGCGAGGCAGCAGTCGCGCGTGCTCGCCAAGCAGCAGCGTGATGTGGCGCGCTCATTGAACGACGTGTCGGATGCCGATCAGACCGGACGCATGGATGCGTTGGCGAAGGAAGCGCAAACGTTGTCGCAGCAGATCGAACGGAACGGCATCGACCCCGCGGTCGCGGCGCGTCAGGCGCAGCTGTATCGCCGACTGCTCGATGCCGGTCGCTTCCTCGAGCAGGATGAGCGCGACGATCAGGGCCCGCGTGAGGCGAAGGCGGCCAACGGCAACGGCGCCTCCGGGCGCGTGGATGGCACGCCGTCGGGCAAGGCGGCCAACAAGTTTGCGCCGCCCACGTGGAACGAACTGCGCGGCCTCGGTCCCTACGAGCGTCGCATCGTGATCGAGTACTTCCGCAAGCTCAATGGCACGACGCCGCCGTAAGGTGCTCGTGTTGCCTCGGGTGATCTTCGCGCTGTCGTTCGGCGCACTGTCGATCGCATCAACGAGCGCACACGCGCAAAGCGGATCGCAGGGCGGCGCACGTCCGCCTGCCACGCGCGTCGACTCCACCGACGCGCTGGGGACCGCGCTGGACGCTGAAGACAAGGGCGACATGAAGAAGGCCGCCCTCGCCTACCGCGAGGTGCTGCAGCGCGCGCTCATTCCCGGCAACTCCGACGGTGATAAGGTGGCGTTGTCGTTGCTCGGGCTCGAGCGCGTGTGGGCCGAGTTGGGGATGCGCGATTCCATCATCCCGGTCGCGCAACGCGTGGTGCAGTTGCGTCCCACCGATCCGGTGGCGCGCAGCATTCAGTTGCGCGCCTTGGTCACGATCGGGCGCGACGACGAGGCGCGCCTCGCGTTCACGTCGTGGCGTCGTGCCGCCGGCAACGACGGTGCGCCCTTCCGCGAATATGCCCGGCTGCTGCTGCAACAAGGGCGCGCGCTGGCAGCTGATTCCGTCCTCGGCGACGCGGGCCGATTGTTGGGTTCTGGTGGCGCCCTTTCGGGAGAAGTGGCGCAGCTGCATGTGGCGTTGGGACGTTGGAATGCGGCCGCCGTGGCGTTTCGCGAGGCGTTGCGCGACGAGCTGTATCTCGAAACGGCGGCCATGTTCGCGCTGAATCGTGCCCCGGCACCCACGCGTGACTCCATCCGCACGGTGCTGCTGGCCGACCCCGCCGTGTTAGCGCCGCGCCGATTGCTCTCAGCGCTCGAGTTGGCGTGGGGCGAGCCTCGCCGCGCGTGGTTCGCGCTGGCGTCGGTGAAGGCCGATGACTCCACGTCGGCCGCGTGGCGTGCGTTCGGTGAGCGCGCTGAGCTGGCGCAGTCATGGCTGGTGGCGCGTGACGCGTGGACGGCGGTGTTCGAGAAGCGTGGTGACCTCGAAGCGCAGCAGCGTGCGGCGCAGGATGCGCTCAACGCCGGCGATGCCGCGGGTGCCTTGCAGCTCACGTCGCGCAAAGGCCCTGGCTCCGATGTGGTGCGCGCCCGTGCGTTGCTGCCCATCGAGATCGCCGCCCTTGGTGAACTCGGTCGGGCCTCGGAAGCGCAGCAACGGATCGAGGCCTCGGGCAAGCTGCTCGACGAAACCGCCCGGTCGGCGATGGCGCGACCGCTGGTGAGCGCCTATCTGCGCGCCGGCGACCTGACGCGGGCCAAGGAAGCCGTGAAAGGCACCGACCTCGAAGACGACGACGAGACCGCCGGCTGGCTGGCGCTGTACGACGGTGATCTCACCACCGCACGCAAACGACTCGTGCGCGCCGCTACGCAGCGCGGTGAGTTGGTAGACGCCCTCGGCATTCTGGCGCGTACGAGAGTGGATCAATCAGCGGGACTCGGCGCGGCGTTTCTCGCGCTGGCGCGACGGGATTCCGCCGGTGCGGCAGCGCGCTTTATTGCGCTCTCCGACTCGGTTGGACCGGCGGCGCCGGCGCTGCTCTCCATGGCGGCGCGGTTGTCGCCGAAAACCGGCGCCATGACGCTGTGGGATCGCATCATCGCCTCCTGGCCCAAGAGTCCGGAAGCTGCCGAAGCGCTGCTGGCTTCGGCCCGCGCGCTGTTGGCCGCCGGCGACAAAACGGGCGCCACGACGCGCTTCGAAACGCTGCTCGTGGACTATTCCACCAGTGCGCTGGCCCCTCAGGCGCGCCGTGAACTCGAGCGGATGAAAGGGCAGGTACCGCCTGTGACTCATTGAGCGTTCGCGGGTACATTTCCCCTATGCGCTCGTTCGTTCGTAGCACGCTCTGGAGCCGCGTGATCGCGGCCCTGCTCGTCACCATGGTGTCACTCACCATGGCGCGCTCGCTGTCGGCGCAATCGATGTTGCTGCCGATGGACGACAGTCAGCGCAATCACCTCAAAGCCTACGGCGTCACGTACCTCGCGCTCAAGAACGGGCAGAAGGCCGAGTGGCTGCTGAATTATCGTGGCGGCTCGTTCCTGTTGCCCGATGCGCCCGACCTGCGTCGCCGCGCCGCGCTCGACGGCGTGAGCATCGAACTGATGACCGACGCCGCCGTGGCCGCGATGCGCGCCGAAGTGGCGGGCGGCAACATGGACGCCGTCGTGCTGGAGCGCGCCCCCAAGATCGCGATTTACCGTCCGGTCGATCAGCCACCCTGGGACGACGCCGTTACCCTCGCCCTCACCTACGCCGGCATCGAATTCACGTCGGTGTGGGACGATGCCGTGATGCAGGGTGACTTGTCGAAGTACGACTGGGTGCACCTGCACCACGAAGACTTCACGGGCCAGTTCAACAAGCTGTATCTCGCCTATCGCGACGCGCCCTGGTTTGTCGCGCAGCGCGAACGCGACATCGCCATGGCCAAGCGCTTCGGCAAGGCTGACGTGCCAGGGCTCAAGAAAGCGGTGGCCGACAACATTCGCGGCTTCGTCGATCGCGGCGGCTTTCTGTTCGCCATGTGCGGTGCCACGGAGTCGCTTGATCTCGCGATTGCGGCGTTCACGGTCGACATCGCGGGACCGTTCTCCGATGGCACTCCGCCGGCCCCCGACGCTGACGCGCGCATGGATTGGACGCGAGCGCTGGCCTTTACGGGCGCGCATGTCGAACCGTCACCATACATCAACGCGCTCAGCGACATCGACGGCCATCAGGTCAATGTGCCGGCCCGTCGTCAGCCGCTCGGCACCTTCACGCTGTTCGACTTCTCGGCCAAGCTCGATCCGGTGGCCACGATGCTGGTGCAGAATCATCGCACCGTGGTGCCCGATTTCTACGGCGTGACCACGAGCTTCAATCGCGCCATCGTGAAGCCCGGCGTGACCGTGCTCGCCAGCGAAGATGGCGCGCCATGGAGCAAGTATCTGCACGGTGACGCGGGTAAGGGTTCGTGGACCTTCCTGGGCGGTCACGACCCCGAAGACGCGCAGCACGCCATCGGCAGCGCGCCCACCGATCTGTCGTTGCACCCGAACTCGCCCGGCTACCGGCTTATCCTGAACAACGTCCTGTTTCCCGCTGCGAAGAAGAAGCCGCGCAAGACGTGACGGGCAAGCGTGTAGTGAAGGCCGGCGCGAAGACTCTCGGTGAGACGCGCCTGTCCCCGAAGGCCGCCAGCGCGGTGCGGGTGGCGATCAAGCTCGCCGGCGGGAACGAAGTGTGCTTCGTCTGCGCCGTTGACGACGAGAACCTGATCACGACGGCGCGCGTGGTGTTCCGCGGCGACGTGCGCAGTGTACTGGCGCTGCCGGGGGTGGCCGAGCGCGGCGAGTTGATGCTGCACAACCATCCGTCGGGATTGCTCGAACCGAGTGATGCAGATCTCGAAGTGGCGGCGCGCATTCACGGCAACGGTGTGGGCTTCGCCATCGTGGACAACGAGGCCACGCGTGTGTACGTGGTGGCGGAAGTGCCGCGCAGCAAACAGAAGCTGCCGGTGTCGCTCGACGATGTGGACGTCACGCTCGGGCCCTACGGTCTGATCGCGCAAACCATGCAGCGCGTGAGCGGGTCGCGCGACTACGAAGACCGGCCCAGTCAGCGCGCGATGGCGGCCGCGGTGACGGAGACATTCAATCGCGGTGGCGTGGCCCTTCTGGAAGCCGGCACGGGCGTTGGCAAGTCGTTGGGCTATCTCGTGCCCGCGTTGCGATGGGCGGCGGCCAACGGTGAACGCACGATCGTGTCGACCAACACGATCACGCTGCAGGAGCAGCTGGTCGCCAAGGATTTGCCGTTTTTGCAACGCGCGCTCACCGATCAAAAGGTGCGCTTCGCATTGTTGAAAGGATGGCGGAATTATCTCTGTCTCCAGCGCTTGGAGCAGGCGCGCGGGGCCGGGGCCGCCCTGTTCGATGCTGCTGGCGCCGGCGACGTGGAGCAGATCGCCGAATGGGCGGAGAAAACGCAGGACGGCTCGCTGGCCGACTTGCCGACACCGCCGCGTCCCGATGTGTGGGATGAGGTCGCGGCCGAGCCGGATCTGTGCGGGCGCATGAAGTGCTCGTTCTACGACAAGTGCTTCCTGTTCAAGGCGCGCAAGGAAGCGGCGGCGGCCGACGTCGTGGTGGTGAATCACCACCTGCTGCTGTCGGACGTTGCCGTACGGCGTCAGGCGCAGAACTGGGAAGACTCGGCCGTGTTACCCGCTTACAAGCGACTGGTGATCGACGAGGGCCATCATCTCGAAGATGCGGCCGCGTCGCACTTGGGCAGCTCGATCACGCGGCGCGCACTGGCTCGGTTGTTCAACCGACTCGAGCGCCGTGGCAAGGGATTGTTGCCGGCACTCGCGGCCAAGCTTGGCGGCTTCAGCGATTTGCACAGCGTGGCCAGTCTCGATCTGGTGCAAACGCGCATGGTATCGAGTGCGGCCACGGCGCGTGATCGCACACAGCTGCTGTTCGAACTGCTGTCGGCGGTGCTCGAGGGCACTGGTGCACCGATCTTGCGGCTCACCGACGATTTTCAGCAGCACGCGCTCTGGATCAACGGCATCGAAGACACGCTGGCCGATCTGCTCATCGAGATCGCGTCGCTTTCCGATGGGTTGCGGTTGGTGACGGAGCGATTGGAGAGCGATCAGAAGCGCAGTGAAGAGATGGCGCCGCTGCTGAACGAAGTGCGGGCGGTGACGCGCAGATTGGCGGGCGCCGGTGATTCGTTGTCGCGCGGACTGCAGCCGCCCAAGGATAAGGATCCCGTGGTGCGCTGGATGGAGTTCCAGGGCAAGCCGACCGCCACCGAGCGTAACGTGGCCGTGCATTGCGTGCCGCTGGACTTGGCGCCGGTGTTGCGCGACGACCTCTTCGGTCGCGTGGAGACGACGGTGATTACGAGTGCCACGCTGGCCACTGACGGCGGCTTCGGCTTTCTCGAACAGCGGCTGGGGCTCGACCAGGGCACGTTCACCAAGCGCACGGCGATCTTCGAGTCGCCGTTCAACTATCCGCGTCAGGCGCTGCTGGTGGTGCCCACGGATTTGCCGGCGCCGAACGAACATCCGCGCGAACACTTCGCGGCGGTCGTGCAGCAGATGCGCGACTTGATCATCGCGAGCGATGGCGGACTGTTCGGGCTGTTCACCAGCCATCGCGACGTGCGCGAGATGGCGCAGCAGCTGCGCGAGATGGGGATGGATGGACCGACTCCACTCTTGGTGCACGGTGAGGAGCCGCGCGATGTGTTGCTGCAGCGCTTTCGCGATTCCGGTCGCGCCGTGCTGCTGGGCACTGCGACTTTCTGGGAAGGAGTAGACGTGCCGGGCAACGCGCTGCGCGGTTTGCTGATCGCGAAGCTGCCCTTCCGCGTGCCCACCGAGCCCATGGTGGCGGCGCAGTGCGAAGCGATCGAAGCGCGCGGTGGCAATGCGTTCGTGGAGTTCATGCTACCGCATGCCTCGCTGCGCCTCAAGCAGGGCTTCGGCCGTCTCATCCGGACCGCCACCGACTCGGGGGTGGTCGTCATCAGTGACCCACGCGTGGTCACCAAGCGCTACGGGCGAGACTTGTTGAACGCGCTACCGCCGGCCAAAAGAGTGACCGGACCGTGGGGTACGGTGCGCGATGACGTGTCTCGGTTCTATGCGGGCGAACTGGCCAAGCGGTAGCTTCTTGTAGGCACTCTGCACGCTCCACGAACTCCGGACCTACGACTCCTATGTCTACGCCGTCAAAGATCGTTTGCGTTGGCCGCAACTATGTCGCCCACGCCCGTGAAATGGGCAACGACGTGCCCACCGAGCCGATGTTCTTTCTCAAGCCGCCGTCGTCGATCATCCGTGATGGCGATGCGATCGTGCTGCATCCGATTTCGTCGCACATCGAATTCGAAGGTGAGATCGCGCTGGTGATTGGCCGTCGTCTCACCAAGGCCACCGAAGAAGAGGCTCTCGCCGGCATTGCCGGTGTGGTGGCGCTGAACGACGTGACCGCGCGCGATTTGCAGCGCAGCGACAGTCAGTGGTCGCGGGCCAAGGGGATGGACACCTTCTGCCCGATCGGCCCCGAGAACCCGCTCCCGGCCGATCTGTCCGGCATCACGCTGATCACCCGGGTGAATGGCGTGGAGTGTCAACGGGCTACCGCGGCCGACATGGTGTTTCCGATCCCGATGCTGCTGTCGTTCATCTCCCAGTTCATGACCCTCGAGCCGGGCGATATCGTGGCCACCGGCACCCCGGCAGGGACGAAAGCCCTGCACCCGGGCGATGTGGTCGAAGTCGAGCTGGTGGGGCTCAGCATCGTGACCAATCCCGTGGTTGCGGGCACCTGAGCCGAATTCCAGGGTATCTTTTCGGATATGCCGACGATTCCCCCTTCCCGCGGTCGCCAGCCCTCTGGTGACACGCCGCCGGTTCCGCCGGCGGGGGACTCGGGTGCACCGAACGCCAACCGCACACGGGGCGCGCTCAGTGCCCGGACGCGTTCGGGCGGGGCGGTTCGCGAGAAGCAGCGCACGTCGCGTGCGGTGCTCATCGCGGTGGGTATTCACGTGGTGGTCGGCGTGGTGCTGGTGCAGCTCCTCACCTTTGGCCACGGCATCCCGTCGTGGCTCCGTTTCGGCGTCGGCGAGCCGCCGATTGAAGAGCGGCTCACGTACGTCGCGCCGCGCGATCAGCCCAAGCCGGTGGCGCAGGTCAAGAAGCCGACGCCGCAGACCACGACCACCACGCGACCGTCGGTAAACACACCGGTCACGTCGGGCCCCGAAGTCGTGTCGGCTCCGTCGGCGCCGCGCGACACCGGGAGCGGTGCGGCGGTGGGGCAGGGCGACGGCAGCGGCATCGGCGCCGGCGACCCGAATGTTCGGGGCATACGGCCCGGTTATTTCGACGGGCGTGTGTGGCGTGATCCGGTTGTGGTCGGCAATGCCGGCGGTGGCGGTGGCGGCGATCGCGCCGACAACCTCGACAGCATTATGGGCTTCATGCTCACGCAGGCGGCCGACTCGCTCGATTCGCTGAATCGCGCGCAGGGTCGCACCGGTCGCAAACCCGGCGACTGGACCAAGACCGGCAAGAATGGCGAGAAGTGGGGCTGGGATAGCCAAGGCATTCGCTTGGGCAAGGTCATGATTCCCAACGCACTGCTGGCGCTGCTGCCGCTCAACGCCGGCACGGCAGGTCGCATGAGCGGCAACATGTCGCAAATGGAGGCCGAGCGTCGCCTATCGGCATCGCGCACCGACATCATGCGCATGTCCGAGCGTGGCATGGGTGAAGCCGACTTCCGAAAGATCGTGAATGAACTGCGCGATCGTCGTGAGACCGAGCGGCGGAATCGATTGAAGGCGCCGAGTGCCACGGTGGCCGCGCCCCTGAAGAGTGGCGGCGACCGGTAGGGCTGTGGGGGCGTTGTTAGCGGGACCGCCGAACGAGGTGCTCGCGTATCCACATCGCCAGCTCGTCTTCCGAGAGCGTGCCCCCCGCCAGCGCGGTCATGGTCGCGACCACATCGGGTTCAGTCGCATCCAGCTCTTTCCCGTTCAGACCGAGAAAGATGACGGCGGTGAGGAAGGCGATGCGCTTGTTGCCGTCGCTGAACGCATGCGCCGTGGATAGTCCGAAGGCGTAGGATGCAGCTAGCAGAGCGAGGTCGACGTTCGGGTCGAAATGCCACTTCTGCTTCGGTCGCGCGAACGCTGCTTCCAGGCCAGGTTCGTTTCGAAGCCCGGTCAAGCCCCCATGCTCGCGCAACTGGTCAAGATGCGTGGCCTCGACGACCAAGCGTTGCACCCAGCGTGGCTCACGCACGCGCTACTTTGCCAGTTCGCGGAGTGCGTTTCGGTACTTCTTGGCCGCCTCAGCCGCGATCGCCAAACCGGCCTCGACGTCAGGGTCGTAGGGCGTGAGCAGAATGCCACGATCGGTCTCGATCGCGAGCACACGGTCGCCCACCTCGAGGTGTAGCCGCTCGGCCATGTCCTTGGGGATGGTGGCTCCGATCGAACCGCCAACCTGTCGCAACGTCAGTTCACGAACCATGTCGACTCCGTAGCACGGGTATGCTACAAAAGTAGCATCTTCGTGCTACGGCGCAACTGTTCGCTACGGAAGCCGAGTCAGCGCGATCGTGGTCACCTGCTGATCGATGACTTCACATCCGTCGCTTTGGCGGTTCGCCACTGTGATGGTGTCGGTTGCGCTTCTATACGACGGCACCGTCACCGACACCTCGTACCGACCCGCGTTGACGGCGATGCGCAGCGCCTCATCAGCGGTGCCGGTCATGGTGGTGAACGGTGCATCCAACTGACGAACGACAACTGTCGAGGGCGTCAACGCTCGACGGTCTGCGGCGTCGACCACATTGAGCACAATGCCCGGCGTGCCTACGCCGCCGCAGATGATATCCTCAGCGCTACATGCCGAGAGCGATACGGCGCACGTCAGCACGAACGTCGTGGTAGGCCGCCGCGCTAAGATTCGACACGTTGAAACCATTCCAACCTCATGTAATTGGTGGCGAGACGCTTCCGGCAATCCTGCGCTCCACCCGCGCAGTTCAATCCGGCACTCGCAGGTCGCGCGTGATCTCGTACGGCGGCGCCGAGAGCTCAGCGAAGCGGATCCAGAGCGAATCGCTCGCCCGACGAGGCGAACCGTCGGCCCTGCGATCGACTGGTCTGAGTGCCTGCGTGTTGATGATCAACAACACCGAATCCGGTACATACGGGGGGCTGCTTCCGACACGCTCCACGCGCATCGTGAAACGCCCAATCGTATTGGAGACGGAGGTCTGTGCGTAATACATCGCAAGGCCGCCGAGCACGCCACCGCCAACTTGGAACGAGTCGAGAGGAACGCCACGCGTGCCATCGATAACGCGGCCAGTCACGCTCGCGACCCCGGTCAGGCCGAACGGCGACGTGGTCGAGTCCGAAACGCTATCTGCACAGCCCGCCGTGACCGCGAGCAATCCCGACAGCAGCAGCCTTCCCTGAGTACCGAATCGAATCGTCACCACCCCTCCGCATTGACCTGCAATGAACGTGAGCTACGCGTCCTGCTTCAAGAACGACACCGCCGCCGCCACACGCGCCAGCGAGTGCTCGCGACCCACATACAGCAGTACCTCGAAAATGCCCGGGCTCACCGTCTTGCCCGTGAGCGCCACGCGCAGCGGCTGAAAGATCTTGCCGCCGGAAATGCCTTTCTCCTCGGCCAGCTTCCGCAGCGCCTCTTCCATCGCCGCCGGCTCCCATGTGTCGAGCGTCGCCAGTCGATCGTGTGTGGCCTGCAGGATCTCGCCGGTCACTGCCGCATCACGCCACTGCTTACCGATGGCCTCGGCCTCGTACTCCACCGTTTCGCCGAAGAACGAGGTGGCCAACTGCACGATCTCGTCGGTGAGACGCGCCCGCACGCGCAGAAGCTCCAGCACGCCGTGAAACCACACGGGGCGTGACTCGAGCTCGGCCACGGTGGCCAGCCCCGCCTTCTCGAACAGCGGCGCCACCACCTGCGCCAACTCGGCGATCGGAATCAACGCCAAGTGCTGGCCGTTCATCCACTCCAGCTTCTTCGTGTCGAAGATCGCCGCTTTCGCGTGCAGACCATGCACGCTGAAGCGTTCGATCATCTCCGGCAGCTGCATCACTTCGATGTCCTCACCCGGCGACCAGCCCAGCAGCGCGAGGAAGTTGAGCATCGCTTGCGGCAGGAAACCCAAGTGCTGATAGTCGCCCACCGCCGTCGCGCCATGACGCTTCGACAGCTTCTTGCCGTCGGCGCCGTGAATCATCGGTACGTGCCCGAACTGCGGCACCTCGGCGCCCAGCGCGCGATACAACAAGATCTGCTTCGGCGTGTTCGAGATGTGATCGTCACCGCGCATCACCAGCGTGATGCGCATCGCGATGTCGTCGCTCACCACGGCCATGTTGTACACGGGCGTGCCATCAGACCGGAGGATGATGAAATCCTCTATGTCCTTGTTCGGGAACGCGATGCGCTCGTGCACGAGGTCGGGCCACTCGGTGTAGCCATCGGGCACCATGAAGCGGATGGCGTACGGCTCGTTGCGCGCCAGCTTATCGGCGATCTCCGCCTCACTCAGCATCGCCGTGTCGCGATCGAAGCGGTATGACTCGCCGCGGGCGTCGGCCTCGTTGCGCAGCCGCTCCGACTCCGACGGCGGCGTGAAATCGCGGTACGCCGCGCCGCTGTCGAGCAGGCGATGGGCATCGGCGTAGTGGCGCTCAACGTTGGCACCCTGATACACGACCTCTTCGTCCCACGTGAGACCGAGCCACTCGAGCCCTTCAAAAATGGCGCGGGTGCTTTCGTCGGTGCTGCGGGCGCGATCGGTGTCTTCGATGCGGAGCAGGAAGTCGCCGTCGAACTTCTTCGCGTACAACCAGTTGAAAAGGGCGGTACGCGCGCCGCCGACGTGGAGAAAGCCAGTCGGGGACGGAGCGAAGCGCACACGGGGGCGCTTCACGGGAGACTCTGACGACGACATATATGCGGCAGACCGAAGAATCGGGAACGCTACAGGACTGGATAAAAAAACAGCGCGGGCCCGCCGACAGTGCAGCGGACCCGCGCAGCGGAGAGGGCGGGATTCGAACCCGCGATAGAGGTTGACCCCCTATGCCGGTTTAGCAAACCGGTGCCTTCAGCCTCTCGGCCACCCCTCCCAAGCTTGCCGACGGTGCCCGGAGGCAGCGGTGCAGGCCAGTTGTACTTCGTTGTAGATCAGAGGAGCAATCTGACCCGGAACGCGCCCCGGGTCAACCGTTCGCGAGGTCGGTAAATTCTGCGGAAAATTCGGCAGAACGTATCGGCGCGCCCCTTGCACTACCGGAATGCGCCGTCCGTTTTTCGCAGGTTTCCAGACCCTTCGGGAGTTCAGAATGTCAAAAAAGACCGACCTTACGACGCACTTTCATACCCGCATCAACCTGCCAGCCGAGACCCGCGCGGCCATGGGGATGATCCTGAACGAGCGCTTGGCCGACTATCTCGATCTCGAGCGACAGGCCAAGCAGGCCCACTGGAATATCCGTGGCGCCCGCTTCCAGCAGCTGCACGAACTGTTCGACGCCACGGCCGCCCTCGCGGTTGGCTGGTCTGACGAATTGGCCGAGCGCGCCGGTCAGCTTGGCGTCCCGGCTGAGGGCACGTTGCCGGTGATCGCCGAACGGAGTCGGCTGCCCAAGGCGCCGCTCGTGGTCGACCACGCCGACGAGTGGGTGCGCGTGGTGTCGGACGCGCTGGCCTGCTGCGCCAACGCGGCACGCGCCAACATCGAGGAAGCAGCGGACGCCGACGATGCCATTACCGCCGATCTGCTCACGCGCATTACCAGCGAGACCGACAAGCAGCTCTGGTTCGTGGAGTCGCACCTCGAACCAGAGCCGACGTAATTCGCCCTACTTGCCGGCAGCCTTCAGCACCGAGTCACGCTTTGCCTTGAACTCGGTGCCGGGCTTCCAGGTGGGCCAGACATTGCCGTTCGCCACGCGATAGCCGACCTGCAGCAGCACCTGCGTGTCTTCCACCGCACCGGTGAGATCCCAGTCGGGCTTCACTTCGTCGCTCGGCTGGTGATAATCGCGCGACGTGTACTCCTCGCGCTTCTTCATGCCGTACGTGGAGTCCTTGCCCACGAATTGCACGCCGGCTTCGGTGTACAACGCGGGGACGCCCTGCTTGGCGAACTCGAAGTGGTCGGAGCGGTAGAAGAACCCTTTCTCCGGCTCCGGATCACCCGAGAGTACGCGACCGGCGGGGCGGATGACATCGGCCAGCACGTCATCGAGCGTGCTGTTGCCGAGGCCGATGACGGTGACGTCCTTCGTGCGGCCCCACTGGCTGAAGCCGTCCATGTTGATGTTGGCGAGCACGTTGGCCAACGGCACCGGCGGATTCGCGGCGAAGAACTTGGCGCCGATCAATCCTTTCTCTTCCGCCGTGAGTGCGACGAACATGATCGAGCGCGCCGGCTTGGTGGACAGGGCACTGAAGCCCTTCGCGATCTGCAGCAGCTGCGCGGTACCACTCGCGTTATCGAGCGCGCCGTTGAAGATCTGGTCGCCCTTGATGCTGGTGTCGCGACCGAGGTGATCCCAATGCGCGCTGTAGATCACGTACTCGTTTTTGCGCGCGGCGTCGCTGCCTTCGAGCGTGGCGACCACGTTGCGTGATTCCACGCGGCGGGTGCTGTTGCTGATGTGCATCTTGGCGGAGGCGCCGAGTGACACCGGCGTGAAATCCTTGCGGCGTGCGGCGGCTTTGAGCGCGGCGAAGTCTTTGCCAACGGCCTTCAGCAGTTCTTCGGCCTTGGGCTGCGTGATCCAGCCTTCCACCTTGGTGCGACTCTTGTTGCCGTCGGCGGTGGCGATGTCGAACTGTTCGAGCGCGGCGCTGCCACTGAGCACTTCGAACGGATAGCCGGCCGGACCCGTCTCGTGAATGATGAGCGCACCGGCGGCGCCCTTCGCGGTGGCGATCTCGTACTTGTAGGTCCAACGACCGTAGTACGTCATCGCTTTGCCTTTGAACATCGTGCTGTCGAGTTTCGTGCTGTCGTTCGGATCGGGCACCGCCGGGTCGTTCACCAGCATGACGAGCACTTTGCCTTTCACATCCACGTTCTTGTAGTCGTTCCATCCGTACTCCGGCGCATCGACGCCGTAGCCCACGAACACCATCTCGGCGTCCACATCGATCACCGGCACTTCGTGACGCGTGCGCGCGATGTAGTCGGCGGGGAAGGACAGCGGCATCACGCGCGACCCAATGCGGAACGATGCTTCCGGCTTGCCGGTGATGCCGGCGAAGGTGGCCTTCTGCACGAACGAGCCATCGGGCATGCCGCCTTTGAGGCCCATCGCGGCGAACTGCGACTGGAGATAGGCGACGGTCTTGTCTTCGCCGGGCGTGGCCGGTGCGCGGCCTTCCAGCGAATCGTCGCTCAGGGCCTTGGTGTGGGCCATCAGACCATCGGCGGTAATGGCCGCGAGGGCGGGCGCGAGCGCGGCGTCGGCACTGGGAGCACGCGCTTGGACCGGCGCTTCGTCGCCCGCGCTGCAGGCCGCGAACGACGTAAAGGTTGCTGTCAGAAGCAGCGCGATGGCGCGCGGGGAGCGCGACAAGCGGCGGGGCCGCAGAAAGGAAGAGTCCATCCTCCAATCATGCCGCGTTGTCCGACGTCTTGCTACCAGTCGAGTCGCGTGATCTTACCGGCGCCGCCCACGACCCATGCCCGCGACCCCACCGCACTCACGCCGGTGGTCAGCGCGTTGGTGAGCGTGCGCCACGTACGGGCGGCGTCGCTGGTGATGAACGCGCCGCCGTAGCTCGTGACCACGGCCGTCTCGCTGCCGGCTCCCGGCACCCATGCCACCCCGACCAGCGCGCCCGGCAGGGGTGGACGCGGGCGCAGCTCCCACGTGCGTCCGGCGTCGGTGGTGATGCCCACCACGGCGGTAGACGAATCGGTGCGGAGTCGGTTGATGTCGGCGGCCACGACGATGCCGTACTGTCCATCCTTGAAGGCGAGCCCTGTGAGGCCGGCCACGGTGCCGCGCGTGAACGGCGTGTTTTCCACGTCCCACGTGCTGCCGCCGTCGCGACTGCGCAGCAGGCGCGCGCCGGGGGAGCCGGTGGCAATGAACACCGTGCGTGCGTCACCGTGCCCCACGCATAACCCACTCGCCGCGAAGGCGCCTTCGCCGGGCAACGGCGCCGGCACCACCGATGGCGCCAACAACCGCCACGACGCGCCGTCGTTGTCTGTGTGCAGAATGTTCGTGCGCCCGCCCGATGCATCGCTGAACGCGACGCCGGTGCGACCACGACCACTTCCGAAGGAGATGCAGTCGTAGAACGCCGCGGTATCAGGGTTCATGAACTGCAGGGTCCACGACGCACCGCCGTTGGTGGTGCGATAGATGCGCGATTTCGCGCCGCTGCCGGCCGACATGATCCACGCGGTGTCGGCATCGATCGCGTGCACATCGCGGAACTCGAGCGAGTCGCCGCTGCTGGTCGGACGGGACTCCCAGCTGTCGCCGCCGTCGATCGAACGCAGCACGACACCGCTGTGCCCCGACGCCCACACCACGCGCTCGGACACCGCATGGACCGCCTGCAGCAGCTTGGACGTGCCGCTGGTCTGCTCAGTGATGCGGACGGCCGGGGCCAGTGCCGGCGTCGGCGTTTGCCCTTCGGCCGCGCGTCCGACCAGCGAGGTGCTGAAGAGCCACGCCAGCGAACCCAGCAGCACGGGGAGGCGCTGGGACGAACGACGGAGACGACGCGGAGAATGTACCATAGGAGTGAAGCTACTTACGCAATCGCGTGACGAAATCCCTAGCGAAATCAGGGGATCGCTGATTCTCTTAGAGGGTGTTCGAGATCACCGGGATCGTGTCGATCCCGCGCTGTGCCCCTCCAGCCTTCTGACGATGCTTCAGCTTCGCTCTCTTCGTCGCGGGATTGTCGCGACCCGCCTGCTTCTCGGTGCCACGCTCCTCGTGGGCGGCATGGCCGCGTGTAACGACGATGACGATGCCGTCACCGCGCCGGTCATCAACACCAACACCGTCGCCGTCACGCCGCGTGTCTCGAGTCTCCGCGTCGGCCAGACGCAGCAGCTTGCGGCCACGTTGCTCGACAAGGCTGGCGCCACGATCTCCGGGGGCACGGTCACGTGGACCTCGGCTGAGCCGACGATCGCCACCGTGTCGTCGGCCGGTCTCGTCACCATGCTGACGACGGGCAGCACGGCCATTCGGGCCACGATCGACGGCGTGACGGGCATTGCCTCGCTGCAGGGCGTGGCGTCGGTGGCGACGGTGTCCATCGTGAGTCTGGCCCGTCCGGTGGCCGTCGGTGAGGCATTCCCGCTGTCATTCCGAACGCTTGATGGATCGGGCAACGTCTTGGTCGCGCGCTCCGTCACGTGGTCGTCGTCGGCGGCTTCCGTCGCCACCATCAACACTGACGGCGTGGTTATCGGTATTGCGCCTGGTACTTCGGTCATCACCGCAACAAGCGAGGGCCGGACGGCCACTGTGAACGTGATCGTTGAAGCGTTGGCTCCGGTGAACACCGTCGCGCTCTCGCCGACGACGCAGGTCCTTGCGACCGGCGGCACGCAGCAGCTGACCGCAACACTGCGCGATGCGAACAACAACGTTTTGTCGAATCGTCCGATTGTTTGGGCCTCGACCGCGGTCGCCACCGGATCCGTGTCCGCGACCGGTCTGGTGACCGCGCTGACGCCCGGTACCTTCACGGTGTCCGCGACGAGCGAAGGGAAGACGGGCAGTCTGACATTCAATCCGCTGCTGAACAACGTCGCGCAGGTGATCGCCGGCCCGCTCAACTCGGCCTACGTGTTCCTCATCGATGTTCCGGCTGGTGCGACGGGCATCACGGTCACGACGACGGGCGCCGGCAGCCAGGACCCGGACATTGAAGTGTATCGTCCTGGCGCGACGACGGCCGCCTGCATCGCCGAAACGGCAGGTCCCAACGAGACCTGTACGATCACGACGAATGTCGTCGCCGGTACCTGGCGCGTGCGTGTGGTCGGCTACACGGCGTATTCGGCGGTCACGTTGCGCGCGGTCGTGACGCCGTAAGCGTTGCTCGAAACAGAAGACGCCCGCGATCGGCATGCCGATCGCGGGCGTCTTTCTTTGTATATACGGCGTAGGTGAGATTCGAACTCACGGAACCCTTTCAGGTTCGGCGGTTTTCAAGACCGCTGCCTTAAACCACTCGGCCACCACGCCTTCTCGTGCGCGACATCGCTGCCGCTGCCCTCAGTGAAGAAAATGGCGAGGGCCCCGCGCGGGCAACCCCCAACGGGTCCTCGATGTCTTCGCCGCGCCGCTTGCCCCCGGGCGCCGTTCTGAGCCACGCAGGCCGCCCGTGAGCCTCCGCGCCGTCCAGCGGGAGTATGGCGCGCTGGCAGGGCACTACGACCAGCGGTGGAAGGGGTACGTGGCCGCCTCCACGGCGCTGGCGGCGTCCCGGCTCGAACTCACGCCGAACGAGTGGCTGCTCGACGTGGGTTGCGGCACCGGCGCGCTGCTGGCGCAGCTCCACCACCGCGAGCCGTCAGCCCGGCTGATCGGGGTGGACGCCACGGTCGGCATGCTGCTCCGCGCCCGCGCCCGACTCGCTCCGGCGGTGCTGCTGGCTGAGAGCAGTGGCGAGGCGCTGCCGTTGGCCGATGCGAGCGTGCACGCGGTTGTGAGCACCAGCGCCTTGCACTATGTGGACGATGCTCCACGCGCCCTGCGCGAAATGCGTCGCGTGCTCGCCCCCGGCGGCCGCCTGGTCCTCGTCGATTGGTGCGCGGACTTTCTGACGATGCGCGCGCTCGACGTGGTCCTGCGAGTCGTCGACCGCGCCCATGCGCACACATTCTCCTCGGTCGACGTGCAACGCCTCGTGACCGGTGCCAACTTTGAGCGCATCGACATCGCGCGCGAAAAGATCGACCGCTTCTGGGGACTCTTCGTGCTGACCGCGCGTGTTCCCTCGTAGCGTCGATCATGCGCACGCGACATAGGATTTCACGCCACCGCCTCGTGAGTGCACGCCATGCCTGAACTCCGCAAACCGTACCTCCTGTACCTGGGCGACTCCACCCACCCCACCGATGCCAAGACCGCCTGCGGCCTGCGCGATTGGTGCCCGGATGACGTGATCGGCGAGTGGAGTTTGCCGCAGGCTACCGTCAGCGTTGGGCTGCCTCGCCTGTCGCCCGCCGATGCCGCCGCGCGGGGGGCCGGCAGCCTCGTGATCGGCATCGCCTCGGTGGGCGGACGCGTGCCCGATAGTTGGCTCCCCGATCTCGAAGCGGCCATCGCCAATGGGCTCGACATCGTGAGCGGGATGCACACGAGGCTCACATCGTTTCCGAGTCTCGTGGCCGCCGCTCAGCAGCACGGCGTGCGCCTCATGGACGTGCGGCACAGCGATGCCACGTTCCCCGCCGGCACGGGGAACAAGCGCACCGGCATGCGCGTGGCCACGGTGGGCACCGACTGCGCGCTGGGCAAGAAGTACACGGCGCTGTCGCTCACCAACGCGCTGCGCGCGCGGGGCGCCAAGGCCACGTTCCGCGCCACCGGACAAACGGGCATCATGATCGCCGGCCAAGGCATCGCCATTGACGCGGTGGTGGCCGACTTCATTGCCGGTGCGGCCGAGGTGTTGTCGCCCGACAACGCGCCCGATCACTGGGATGTGATCGAAGGGCAGGGCTCGTTGTTTCATCCGGCGTACGCCGGTGTCACGCTGGGCTTGCTGCACGGCTCCCAGCCCGACTGCATCGTACTCTGTCACGACCCCGCGCGGCTCACGATCGAGTACCGCCCGAATCATCCCATTCCGCCGCTCGCCGCTGCGGTGGCGCAGTATCTCACCGCCGCACGCGTTACCAACCGCAACGTGCGCCTGGCGGGCGTGAGCATCAATTCCTCCACGCTGTCCGACGACGCGTGGCGTAAGTACGCGGCGCGAGTTGGTGCAGAACTCGGTGTGCCGGTGTGCGATCCGATGCGCGGCGGGCTCGACGCGATTGCGGCGTCAGTGTTGGGGCGAGATCGCTGAACTGATCACACAGAGTCAAAGAGGTAAAGAGAAAAGGAGACAAAACGAATGTTCTCTTTGTCTCCTTTTCTCCTCACCTCTGTGTGATCAGTTCAACGATCGTTCAGCAGCACCGAAATCACTTCGGCCAGCCCGCAATTTGAATCGCCGGCATGATGCGCAGGGCGTTCTGGTAATACACCTTCTTCAGCACGACGTCCGGCAGGTCGATGCCGTACAGCTTCCAAAAGGCGTGATAGTCGCGGTAGTAGTCAAAGTAGTCGTCACGCGTTTCGAACACGCGCCAGTAGTACGGATACTCTTCGGGCTGAAACGAGTCTTTGCCGAAGAGCAGGCGATCCTGATACTTGATGAAGAAGTCGTGCGCGCTGCGCGGCTGACGACCGATGTCGTACAGCACCGCGCCCACTTCAGCGAGCACGTTCGGCATCTTGTCGAACATGCGACCCAGTCGTCCGAGATCGTTGGCGTGCCAGCCCAGGTGCGCGGCCACGAACGTCGTCTTCGGATGGCGCAGGAACAGGCTGTCGCGCTCGGCCATGAGCTGATTGAAGCTCGGATACTTGTCCTGCGGATACAGCCGCTCGGGAAAGAGCGTGAGCTCGAGCCACCGTTCGTTGGTGTTGTCGACTTCGCGGAAAAACTCCTGCGGGTCGGCGGTGTGAATGAACACGGGCAGCTTGAGACGCGCCGCCGCTTCCCAGATGGGATCGAGATCGGGGTCGTTGAGCCGCAAGCGCGTGCCGTCGGCCTTCTTCGTGCTCAAGCCGAAGCCCTTGCCGATTTCGCCGATACCGACCGCGCCGCCTTTCACGTCGGCTTCGAGCTGCGCCACGGCCTTTGCCGCCCAGCCAGGGCCCACGCCATTCAGGTTCACGCCGGTCAACAGCCGCACGCGATTCTTCATGGTGGGCGAGCCATTCACCAGCTCCATCGTGCGCGTGAGCCGATCACCGCTCACGTTGTCGGCGGCGATCATGAGCCGCACGTTCACCGAGTCCATCGAGGCGCCGAGCCGCGCGATGCCGTCGGCATTGCCGAGCAGTCCCGACGGATGGCCGTGGAAATCGACGACCGGATACTTCGCCTTCCACTTCATGCCGGCCGCGGGCACGATCAACGTCGACTTGGGGCGATAGTCCACAATGCTCGGCGGCGGTGACGCCGGCGCGAGGCAGTTGTTCGGACGGATCTCCGTCGTGCCGGCGGGGCATTCCTCGCCAGGCTTGATCGAGGTGCCACCGCGGAATCCGCGCGGAGGCTGCGGTTGAGTGGCGGGCGGCTGCTGGGCGACGAGTGCAGACGGCGAGAGAGACGCCGCGATCGAGAGGCCGAAAGACAGCCCAAACACAAAACGGGAGCGACGCACGGGGCAAACTCCTAAGGTGGGAAACGAGACGGGGATCAACATGTCGTTGATCCCCGGCCTTCGACAGAGTGGTCGTGCTTACTTGGAGTCGGGCTTGGTCTGCGGCACCAGCAACTGCTGCTGCGGACCGACGTCGGCGCCCGGCACCACCGGCATCGCCGGCTGACGGTCGAAGCCGAACACCTGCGCGCGGCGCATGGCCGTCGCGATGCCCTTCGACTGCTGATACACCGAGTCGGAGCGGGCGACCTGGCCCGTCTGCGCGAGCGCCTCGGCCAGGGTGACGCCACTGATCACGTACAGATCGGGAATGCCGACCGACGCGTCGTCTACCCAGCCCTTGCGGGCGGCCAGCGATTTCGTGGCCGTGAACACCTTCGTCCATAGGTCGTACGAGCGCTTCACATCGACCATGCCTTCACCCTGAATGAGCACGGTGTCGCGCCCCGGAATGATCTGCTGGCTCACGAGCTTTTTGGCCATGCCCTGCGTGAGGACATAGCGCTCGAGACCGAGTTCGTACGGGTATCCGCCGGCCGTGCGGCTGAAGTATATCGGCCGATCGGGGTACGTGTCGCGAATCATGAAGTATACCAGCTGATCGGCGCGCATAAGCTGCGGCGAGCGTGGTGCGGCGATGATATCGCCCTTCTGGAACGCGGCGTTCGGCGGCGTCTGAATGGCGAGTGGCAGCGCATCTGCCTCGTCGAACGTCATCTTCACCGGCGGACCGACCGGCTTCTTCCACTGCTGATTGCGGTAGATCTCCGGACCCTTGGCCGCATCGTACTCGAACACCGGGCGACGGATCATCTGTCGCGTGTACCAGTCGGTATTCATCAGCGACGTATTCGCTACGATGACGTCCTTCCGGATGCCTTCGACTTCCTGCGCGTACCAGAGCGGGAAGGTGTCGTTGTCGCCGACGGTGATCAGGATGCCGTACGGCTCGACCGAGTTGAGCAGGTCGCGCGCGAAATCGGTCGTGTCGGTCTGGTTATTCCGCGACGCCTGCTGCCAGTTACCGAACAGCGGGATGAACGCCACGGCCAGCAACGGCGAAGCCAACAGGAAGCTGCGTGTACGTGGCTCCACCACCGTATCGCGACCCAGCTTCACTTCATCGGCGCCGAAGAGGCTCGCCACCGTTTCCCAGAGATAGATCAGGCCAAGCGCGGCCCACACGCTCAGCGCCGAGAAACTCCAGAGGTAGAAGTAGTCTCGATCGCGCACTTCGCGCGGCACCGATTCGCCGAGTTCAAGCGCCTGACTGTGCCCGTACTTGAAATTCAAGTAGAAGATCAGCCCGAACGTCATCGTGCCGATGAGTGGGCCGAAGAACCAGAAGCTGCGTCGGTCCTTCTTGAAGTGCATCCAGCCACCGAGGATGCACAAAATGAAGTAGAACACGGCGAGCCCGTTCTGCAGCCCTGGGTTCTCCTGGTACGCGTCACGGAGCCACTGCCACTTGAAGTACAACCAGTACATACCGACCTGCGCGGTCAGCGGCGCCTGGCGCTCACCGAGCTCCGGCTTGCCGTACTGACCACGGTTGAAGTTGTACATGAAGCGGTCGTACGTGAGCGCCGAGAAGGTGCAATCCATCTTGAGCTCAGTCACACAGCCCGTCGGTTCGCCCTCGTTGATCGCGGGGAAGTGCGCGGCGCGGATCGGCTGCGTGGCGAACGGCGTCATGCCGAACACCAGCGCTGCACCGCAGGCCACCAGCAACTTCCAGCGCAGAATCGACGACGGACGACGGATCAGTACGGCGAGTCCGACCGCCGGCGCGGCCAGCATGCCAGCCATGTGGTTGGCGTAGCCGAGTCCCAGCAGGTAGGCGATGAGCACGAGCAAGCGGTCGGCCACCGGGCCTTCCGGATCATCACACCAGCGCACCGTGAGCCAGCAAATGATGGCGAGGCCCACCAGTGAGACCGTGTACACCTTTTCGTTCACGACCGACTGATTCCACACCGTGAATGCGGTGGCGCCGATGAGGGCGGCGAGCGCACCACCGGCGATGCGCTGCCAGCGACGCGGCATCCACTGCACGAGCACGCGCTCGGTGATCAGGAACCACAACCCGGCGGACACCGCGCTCGACAGCGCCGCCAGCACATTGATACGCATGGCGACGGTGGGCGCGATCGGCAGGATCGCGAAGACGCGTCCGATCAGGACGAAGAACGGATTGCCCGGTGGGTGCGGAATCCCGAGGACGTACGCGGCCGCGATATACTCGCTCGTGTCCCACATGGACGTCGTCGGGGCCAGCGTGACGAGGTACAGGAGAAACACGACGAGGCCGGCGATTCCGGCGGCCAAGTAGGACGGGCGGTAATCAAGCTCGGCCGCGCCGGCACTCATGGCGGCGGCTGGCCGGGAAGCGGCAGTCGCGGTAGCGGTGGCTGCGACGGTCATGGACTGGACGGAAGGTGGGGCGGCTCCGGACCGGGGGCGGCCGGAGCTGACACAATCAGGTAAGTTCGCAGGCAGCGACGGGGGGCACAACTGCTTCCCGCCGGGTCCGGGCCCCTCATCTCCCCCGACGCATGGACAAGCGTGAATTTCTCCGTACCGTGGGCGGCGCGCTGGGAGGCGCCTCTCTGGGCCTACTGTTCAGTCCGGCCCAGCTGAAGGCCTTTTCCCGCCTGCCAGTTGATGAGCTGGCGAGTCGAGCCGATTTCTGGGACGTGATCCGGGCCAAGTATCTGGTCCCCGTCGACTACATCCACCTCGAGCACGGCTACTACTCCATGCAGTCGCAGCCGGTGCTGGAGCAGTTCATCGGCCACGTCCGGGCCGTGAACGCCCAGAGCTCGCGTTACATGCGCACGGTGCAGGGCAGCAACAAGGCGCGCGTGCAGGCCCGCTTGGCGGCATTGGCGGGATGCTCGCCCGATGAGCTGATCATCACCCGCAATACCACCGAGTCGCTCGATACCGTGATTTCCGGCTTCGACTGGAAGGCCGGCGATGAAGCGGTGATGGCGGTGCATGACTACGGCGCCATGCTCGATCAGTTCGCGCTGATGGGCCGCCGCTGGGGCATCGTGAATCGCAAGGTCACCGTGCCGCTCGACCCGCGCAGCGACGACGAGATCGTGCAGGTGTACGCCAATGCCGTCACGCCGCGCACCCGTCTGCTGATGGTCTGTCACATGATCAACATCACGGGTCACGTGCTGCCGGTGAAGAAGATCTGCGACATGGCCCACGCACGCGGCGTGCCCGTCATGGTGGACGGCGCCCATGCCTTCGCTCAACTCGACTTCCGCATTCCCGACCTCGGCTGCGACTTCTACGGGGCGAGCCTGCACAAATGGCTTGGCACGCCGCTCGGTGCCGGCCTGCTGTACGTGCGGCGCGATGCCATCGAGCAGCTGTGGCCGATCTACGGCGATGAAAGACAGCCCGCGAGCAGCATCGCCAAGCTCAATCACACCGGCACGCATCCCGTCCACACCGATCTCGCCATCGAGGACGCGATCACCTTCCACGAGGAGATCGGCATTCAGCGAAAGGAAGCCCGCTTGCGCTGGCTACAGCAGTATTGGACCACGAAGGTGCGCGCTGTGCCGCGCGTACGGCTGTTCACGCCGACGGATCCCGCGCGCACCGGCGCGATCGCCAACGTGGGCATCGACGGCATGACACCGGGTGATCTTGCCACGGCACTCATGGATCGCTTCAAGATTCTCACGGTGGCGATCGACACCGCCGGTGTGACCGGCGTGCGCGTCACGCCGCAGCTCTTCACCACGACCGCCGAACTGGATGCCCTCGTTCGCGCGATCACGCAACTCACCGCTTAGCTCATTCCCATGACACCACGAAACAAACTCGCGATCATACTGGCGCTGGTCTCGCTGGTGCTGCTGTGGCCGGGACTCGTGCAACCGGTGCTCACGATTCGCGCCACCATGGAGCTGTTCGGCAACACGCGCGAACTATCCAACGAAACCCGCAGCGTGATCAGCGCGATTCAGAGCCTGCACAACACGGGCAACAATTTCGTAGCCGGACTGATCGTGCTGTTCAGCGTGCTCGTTCCGGTGCTCAAGGCGGCGCTCTTGGTGCCAATCTTTGCGCTGCGTGGCAGCGCGACCTCGTATCGGCTGTACGGCGTCGTGCAGGCGATGAGCAAATGGTCGATGGCCGACGTGTTTGCCGTCGGCATGCTCATCGCGCTGCTGGTCGGGAAGGGCACCGCCAATCTCTCGGCGGCGGCCGGCACCGGCTTCTACTGCTTCGCCGCGTACTGCTTGGTGTCGAACGCGGCGTTCCAGGCGCTCAAGATTGAGCCACCCGTGCCGGTGGCGCCTACTTCTTCGGGGTCGACTTCGAGTCCTTTCTCGGCGAGATCTTGAACTTGGCGATGGGCTGTTTGTCCATGCTCACCATGCCCTCGATGTTGCCGTCGGCGCCGAACCTGCCGTCATGTTCGAGCAGCTTCCCTTCGGGCGCAGTCACACGAAAGCGCACCTGCTTGCCGGTGAGCACCACGTTTGAGATCGGCCCGGAGCCCTGACCGGGCACCATCGCCTGGCCGGCGATCGTGGTACCGATCTGTGTAAAGGTGTAGAGCACCGGTACCACGATCACGCTGTCCGGCAGCGGCACGGTGGCCGTGCCGCTCCACCCGCCGACCAGCACGGGCGATGGCGTGGCGATCGCCTTCGCCGATTTGCTCTGCGCCGCGAGTGGGGCGACCGCGACCGTCACGGTCATGATGGCGCCGAAAGCGGCGGCGCCGAGCAACGTCACACGTCGAACCATCACGAACTCTCCGGCAGAGGGAGGCGACACCGAATCTCTAACCCGCATGGTATCCAGAGGTGCCACGCGATGGCGATGGGAGGCCCCGGGCATTCCATCGCTCAACGCGCGGCTGCTGCGGAATCCAGCACCGCGATGGCGCGAAGCGCGACCAAGCGACCCGCGGAGGCAGTCGGATGGAACCCGTCCCAGTAAAAAAAGCTGTCGGGCGTCGTGCAGAGCGACGGCGGAGCCGAGCTCACGCACGGCAGCGTAACGTTGGTGAACCCAAAGGACGTCGAGGAGGCCAAAACGGTGGCGGTCAGTGCGCCCAGGTCGAGCAGGTCTAGGTTCAACGACGGCAACGTGGTGCGAAGCGTCGTCAGCTGCGTGGCGATGGCCGCGTTGAACTGCATCGAGAGCTGTGTCGCACCAGCGGCTGCGGCGAGACCCTGCGCGCGCACCAGTGGCGTTCGGCCGATGTCGGTGCTGTTCACGAGCAGAATGTGTCGTCCGCCGGCCGCATAGAGGCGGTTGATCATGGCGACCGTATTGGCCACGGCACTGCCGATGATCGTCGTGGGCGCCTGTGGATTCGTGAAGGACTGCGTCAGCGCGTCGTTGATGTCGTTGCCGACCGTAGCGGCGTTCAGCACGAACAGCGTGTTGGCGCGCGCCACCGCGCCACTGGCCGACAGATACGCCTCCACCTGCTGAGTCATGTTGGGCACGCCCTGCGTGGTACCGGGAATGCCACCGGTGCGCGCGCCGAGATACGAATAATTCGTTCCGCCGTTGCGCGACGGCGTAACCGTCGTGCCGTAATTCGCCGCGACCAGCTCCACCCACAACGGGCCGTTCGAGGCGCGACCGTTGAAGTATGGGGTTGGCGGGCAGCTGGCGGGACTGACACTGCACGCGTTCCCCGTGTCGTCGAGACTGGCGCCGAACACCACGGCCGACGAAAAGCGCGCTCGGTCCGCAGGGCTCGTGGGCGTGTTATCAGAGCAGGCGGAAAGTAGGAGCAGGCCGGTGGCCGAAACCAGCGCGGCACGGGTGGCACGGGAGAACGTGATCATGAATCGTGATGTCGCTGAAGATGACGTAAATAGACAACGAGGGACGTGGAACTTAGTGGCGGAACAGGCGCTCGCCGGTGAACACCATCGCGATACCATGCTCATCGGCCGCCGCGATGACTTCGGCGTCGCGCACCGACCCACCGGGCTGCACGATAGCCTTTACACCAGCCGCAGCTGCTTGATCGATCCCGTCGCGAAACGGGAAGAAGGCGTCGGAGCCGAGCGCCGCCCCCTCGGTGACATGGCCCACACTCGTCGCTTTGTGCACGGCCAGAAAGCTGGCATCCACACGCGACATCTGACCGGCTCCGATGCCGATCGTGGCGCCGTCGTGCACGAGCACGATGGCATTCGACTTGACGCTCGCCACCGACTTCCACGCGAAGTGGAGGTCCACCATCTCGTCGGTCGTGGGCTGCCGCTTGGTCACCACGTTCCACTGGGCCGGCTCCATCGGCGCCGGGGCGCGATCCTGCACCAACAGGCCACCTCGCACGCGCTTGTAGTCCATGCCGCCCTTGGCCCACGTCGCGCGACCTTCCAGCACACGCAGGTTCTTCTTGCGGCCAAGAATCTCGACCGCTTCATCGGAGAACGACGGCGCCACGATGCACTCCACGAACAGGCTGGAGATCGCCTCCGCCGCCGCCACATCGACCGGCACGGTAAACGCGATCACGCTGCCGAATGCCGACACGGGATCACAGGCCAGCGCCTTCTTGTACGCCGAAAGCGCGTCGATGCCGGTGGCGACGCCGCACGGCGTGGTGTGCTTGATGATCGCGCACGCCGGCTGATCGGCGAACGGCTCGATCGCGAGCAGCGCGCCCTCGAGGTCGAGCAGGTTGTTGAACGAGAGCTCCTTGCCGCCCTTCTGCACCAAGGCGCCAAGGCCGGCGCCCGGCTTCTCCACATAGAACGCAGCGCGCTGCTGCGGGTTCTCGCCGTAGCGCAGTGCCTGCTGTTTCTCGAAGGCAATGGGATAGCGATCGGGGAACGGCTCGCCGCGCTGCTGCGCAAACCACTGCGCAATCGCCGAATCGTAGCCGCTCGTGTGCGCGTACACCTTCTCAGCGAGCAGGGTGCGGAACGCAAGGTCGTCGCCACCCGACTGCACGATCTCGAGCACATGCGCGTAGTCGGTGGGATCGACGATCACCCACACCGACGCGAAGTTCTTCGCCGCCGACCGCAACATCGACGGGCCGCCGATGTCGATATTCTCGATGACTTCTTCCGCATGCACGTTCGGCTTGGCGGCCGTCTCGCGGAATGGATACAGGTTCACGACCACGAGATCGATGGTGCCGATATTGTGCGCCTTGATCGCCTCCATGTGCTCGGCCATGTCGCGTCGCGCCAGCAGTCCACCGTGAATCACCGGGTGCAGCGTTTTCACGCGTCCGTCGAGCATCTCCGGAAATCCGGTGATCTCACTGACGTCCTTCACGGCAAGACCGGCTTCCCGCAGGACCTTGGCCGTTCCGCCCGTGGAGACCAGCTCGTATCCCTGCTGAGCGAGGCCGGTGGCGAATGGCACAAGACCGGACTTGTCGGAAACGGAAAGCAACGCGCGCATGGAGACGGGAGCAGAAGAGGGAGAAGAACCGCGGAAGAGAATCAGCGCGGAAAGAGTCGCGCGACATCGCTGGCAAAATCAGGCGAAGGACCTGCGGCGTCCTCGGCCAGCGCAAAGCGCCATTCGGGGGCATGCACCGACACGGGGTTGTCGAGATGTCCGTGCACGTGACCGTCATCGCCGAGAACGATCGCGCCCGATGCCACGGCGGCCACGCACAGCGACAACAGGCGATGCTCGGTGCGCAGCACGCGCGCCGCCAGCAAGGTCGCGTCGTCGCCCGGCAGGACCGGCACCGGCCACTGCGCGATGATCGGTCCGCGATCAAAGTGCTCGTCGACGAAGTGCACAGTCACGCCGGTGAGCGCGGCCCCGTGATCGAGCACGGCCTGATGAATACGCATGCCGTACATGCCGGGGCCACCGAAGGCCGGCAGCAACGCGGGATGCACATTGAGGATGCGTCCGCGGAAGGCGCGCACGACGTCCTCGGGCACCAGTTTGAGGTAGCCGGCCAGCACCAACACATCGGTTTTGGCCGTATCGAGCAGCGAGAGAATGGCATCGCCGTCGTTCGGCGCGTCGAGCACGCCGGTGGCGATTCCCGCGGTGCGCGCGCGATCGAGCGCGCCCGCCTCCGCTCGATCGGACGCAACAAAGGTGATCGCACCGGCGCTGGCGTCTGGACCGGTAAAGTGGTCGATCAGTGCCTGGAGGTTGGACCCGCCACCCGAGGCCAGCACCGAGATACGCGCTCGTGACGTCATAGCGCCCAAACTACTGCGCTCCCGACGGTGGCTGCAGGGGCGTTCGGGCGCCGATCATCGCCAACGCAATCGACACCGCCTCCAGAATGGTGTCCGCCATGAAGATGCGGGCCGAGAGCGCCGAGCGGGCTTCTTCCACGTCGGCCGAGGGCGTCTCGATGCCGGGCACCAGAATACCGATGCCGCCGGTGGCCAGCGCGGGCTGCACATCGCGCCACCGATCGCCGATATACGCGCTGTGCGCCAGGTCGAGCGCATAGGCTGCGGCCGCATCGCGATACATGCCGAGGCCCGGCTTGCGGCACTCGCACGGCTCCTTGGGACGTCCCCAGTGCGGACAGTGGTAGGTGGCCAGTACCGCCGCGCCATCGGCGCTCAGCAGCGCGTTGGTGCGATCACGCACCGCTTCGTACTGGAACGTCGTGATCAGTCCGCGAGCGATGCCCGACTGGTTCGTGACGACGACCACCGGCACCTGTGCCGCATTCGCTGTGGCGACGGCCGCGGCCGCACCAGGAATCAGCTGCACGCGACTGGCATCGGCGAGGTAGTGCGCATCGGCGATCAGTGTCCCGTCGCGGTCGATGAACAGCGCGGGAACCGGTGCGTGTTCAGCGGGCGACGCGGTCACCGTCGTACCGCGGTGGTATCGCGTTTCGTGCTGTCTCGCTTGGCAGCATCGCTCGTGCTGTCGGGCTTTGGGGCGCGTGGCGTGGTGAACGTGCGCGCCGGTGAGCGGACCGTGCCGGAGAGGCTGCGCAAGTTGCTTACGGTAAGCCGGAACTGCTTCTGCGGCTCCAGTACCGTGTCGAGCGTGACGTAGATCTCCTTGTACAGCAGCGGGCGACGAAGCTTGGGCGGCGGCGTCGTGTCGATCGGGGCACCCGGGCGGCCTCGACGCGCCGCCGCACGGGCCCGTGCCTCGCGTTCGGTGCGTGCCACGGCGGCCAGACTATCGGCGCGCTTGACGCGCGCCAAGGAATCGGTACGGGCGCGCAACGCCGGTGTGGAATCGCGCAACGCCGCCACACGCGCCACCGAGTCGGCACGCACTTTCGCTCGCAGCGAGTCGGCCAGATTGCGCTCGGGAATCGTCTGCACCGCTTTCACGCGCACGATCGTTGAATCGTTGCGCCTGATGAGCACATCCTCGGGGCCGAACAGGCGCCCCGGTGCATACGGTTTGTCGAACACCACTTTCAGCACGGCACTGTCCAGCGGCGTCACTTCTGATACGCGCAAGCCGACCGTGTCGTGGGCGAAGCCATAAAACTCGATGTCGGCCGACTGCGTGAGCGTCACGCTCACCGAGTCCCACACTTCGATGGGATCGAGACTGCGATTGGTGTTCCGATCACCATACGCACGCAACAGGTACGGGCCGGGTGGCAGATACTGCAGCACATACCGGCCGGTGGAATCGGCGACCACCTGATACGTGGTGCTGTCTGGCGCGATGGCTTCGACCAATGCCCCCGAGAGTCCGTTGCCGGCCGCCCAATCGAAGGCCACGCCGGTAATGCGCGTGGTCGGAATCGGTCCGCCGGTACTGAATACCAATCGTATGGTGCTGTCGATGCCGTTGCTACGAAGGTCCTGCAGGCCCCGCTTGATCACTACCGAATACACGGTGTTCGGCTTCCATCCCTTCGACGGACGGATCTCGATCTTCGAGCGTCCCCAGTCCACCTTGGGCACGCCACTCTTGGGACTGATGAACACCAGGTCGGCGATGTCCTTTGCACCCTTGGGCGTTTCGCTGATCACTTCGTCGAACTGCAGCACGACGGCCTTCGGCTTGGCGCCGACGGCGTTGTCTTGCGGCGTCACCTTCAGCACGAGCGGCGGCGCCAGATCAGCGGGACCGCCCGGCGGCGCTGTCTGATTGGCGCAAGCGGTGAGCAGCAGCAGCGCGGCCGCCCGCAGCGCAACGGCCTTCATCGCGGACTTCACGCGCCGAACGTACCGAGCTTGGTGCGCATCAACGCACAGCGCGCGCGCCAGTCTTCGGCTTTGGCGCGCTCTGCCTCGACCAGCGCCGGCGGCGCCTTCGCGACGAACTTGTCGTTGGCCAGACGGCCGTCGAGCGCATTGAGCTGCGTTTCGAGTTGCGTGAGTTCTGCCTGCAAGCGCTGCTTCTCCTTCTCGAGATCCACCATGCCGGCGAGCGGCACGACCAGTTCCACGCCGTCACGCAGTAACAGCTGCGCCGACGCGCCTCCGGGGTTCACCGACGCCATCGCGACGCGCGCGCGCGCCAGCGAGCCAATCGTGTCGCGCTGCGCATCGAGCAACTCCGCGATACCGGCCGGAGCCACCAGCATCGCCTCCACCCACGCACCCGGATTCACGTTGTACTCCGAACGCACGCTGCGGATCGCCTGCACCGCATCACGGGCGTACTCGAAGGCCTGTGCGCCAGCCGGCGTCGCGCCATCGGCCCGACGCGACCGCGGCCAAGCGGCTTGGGCCAGGAACGCGCCCGACGGTGTGTTCGGCAGCTGCTGCCAGAGTGCTTCGGTAATGAACGGCACCACCGGCTGGAGCAACCGCAGCGCCCCATCGAAGGCGTGTGCCAGCACCGTACGCGCCACTTCGCGGTCTTCACCCTCCGTGGCGTACAGGCGCGGCTTGAGCGCCTCGAGATACCAGTCGGCCAGCTCGTTCCACACGAACCGGCGGGCCGCCTCGGCGTACTCCGACAAGCGAAGACCGCGCCCGCGTTCCGCTTCGGTCCAGCTGTGCCCGTTGGCCGGTCGCGGCGGACCCAAGGCGGCGTCGCAGTCGAGAATGGCTTGATCGAGACGATCGAGGATCCACTGATCGGCGGCCGTGAGTCGCTCGGGCGCGATCGACGACAACGACTGCAACGGTTCGGTGCCAACGCGTGACAACAGGAAGCGCCCGATGTTCCAGAGCTTCGTGCAGAAGTTGCGCCCGGGCGCGAACGACTTCTCGAGATCGTTGGGGTCGAGCATGACGTCGACGCCGAGACCGAGACCGGCCGTCATCGTCCAGCGGAGCGCATCGGCGCCGTACAGCTTCACGACGTCGAGCGGATCGATCCCGTTGCCTAGCGACTTCGACATCTTCTTGTGCTGCATGTCGCGCACCGTGCCATGCAGATACACCGTGTGGAACGGCGTCTGGTCGAGGAACCAGCACCCTGACATCACCATCCGCGACACCCAGAAGAACAGGATCTCCGGCGCCGTGACCAGCACGTCGCCCGGGTAGAACGCCTTGAGGTCCGGCGTTTCGTCGGGCCAGCCCAGCGTGGAGAAGGGCCACAGCCACGATGAGAACCAGGTGTCGAGCACATCCTCGTCTTGACGCACCGTGCCATGGCACGACGGGCACGCGGTCACGTCCGTGCGCGACACCATCGGCTCCTGCGAGCAGGCCGGATTGTCGCAATACCACACGGGTACGCGATGCCCCCACCAGATCTGCCGCGAGATGTTCCAGTCGCGAATGCCTTCCAGCCAGTTCACGTACACCGCTTCCCAACGATCCGGCAGAATACGCAGCTGGCCCCCGCGCAGCACGTCGAGCGCCTTGTCGGCGAGCGGACGCATACGCACAAACCACTGATCGGACAGGCGTGGCTCCACCACCGTGTCACAGCGATAGCAATGACGCACGGCGTGCGCATGCGGCTCGACCTTCACCAGCGCGCCTTCAGCCTCCAGCAGCTTCACGATGGCCGTGCGCGCCTCGGCGCGATCAAGCCCCGCCAACGCGGCCGGCACACGTCCGGCCGCGTCCTCGACTTCACGCACGATGCCCTCGGCATCGATGATGACCGGCATCGCCAAGCCGTGACGCTTGCCCACGTCGAAGTCGTTGGCGTCATGCGCGGGCGTAATCTTCACGGCACCGGTACCAAACGCGGCGTCGGTGTACGTGTCGGCGATGATGGGAATGCGCACGCCGTTGATCGGCAGCACAACCTGCTGGCCGATCATCGTGAGATAGCGTTCGTCTTCGGGATTGACGGCCACGGCCACGTCGCCGAGCATCGTTTCCGGGCGCGTGGTGGCCACGGTAATCGATTGCGTCGGGTCGTCGGCGAGGGGGTACCTGAGGTGATACAGCTTGCCCGTCGTGTCGGTGAACTCCGCCTCTTCATCCGACAGCGAGGTGCCGCAGCGCGGGCACCAGTGGATCACGCGATGGCCCTTGTACACCAGGCCGTCTTCGTGCAAGCGCACGAACGCCTCACGCACCGACTTCGAGAGGGCGGGGGAGAACGTGTAGGCCGTGCGCGACCAGTCGGCGCTCGATCCGATGGCCTTGAGCTGATTCAGGATCTCGCCACCGGTGTGTTCCACGAACTCGGCGACCTTCTCCACGAACGGCCCGCGACCCACGTCGAAGCGCGTCTGTCCCTGCGCGGCGAGCTGTTTCTCCACCACGTTCTGCGTGGCGATTCCGGCATGGTCGGTGCCCGGCAGCCAGAGTGCTTCATCGCCGGCCATGCGGCGCCAGCGAATGAGCACATCCTGCACGGTGTTGTTGAGGCCATGCCCCATGTGCAGTACGGCCGTCACATTGGGTGGCGGGATCACGATCACGAACGGCTCGCGCGTGGCGGCGCGTTCGGCATCGGCCGTGAACACGCCGTGCTCGGTCCACCGGGCGTACCAGGTGGACTCAGTGGCAGCAGCGTCGTAGGTCGTCGGAAGCGAATTCGTGTCGGGCGCAGTCATGGCCCAAGATAACACCGATCGGCACGCGACCGGCTCACGCCCGGCTCACCGTCGGTGCGGTGTCTCGTACTGCGCCGTCCGGTGGCTCTGAATCGATCCCGGCCCGCGAACGGCGAGGTGATCGACCACTGAGGTCACGTCGGGAACCCCGCGGGCCAGCGTGAGCGCATGCGCGATCTCCCCGGTGCTTTCTACCCAGCCGGTCAGTTCGATCGTGCCCGCGCCGACGGCACCGATGTCGATGGCCCGGGCCTCAAGCACCGGATCATGGCGAAACGCCTCGAGCACGCGGGACTCGAGCTCCTCGTGGGTCGGCACCGATGGACCCATCGGAATGACGACCGCGTCGGCCAGCGGTGAGACGGCAGCCTGGGGCTCCATGGAGCGCGTGCGCCGGTCGCGCATGCGGTCCCGGAGACGCTCGCGGGTGGACAGGCGGTCCGGCATAGCCTCAGGGACCGACGCCGATGGCTCTCCACGACGACGGACGTGCATGTGGGCGATCGACTCGCCAGACAGCTCCGAATCATCGTCGGCGAGCTCATCAAACGAGTCGGTGCGGCGCTCATCGCCGCGCCACCCCTCAGGGCCGGGTTGCCGCCGGCTGCCACGGCCACCGCGGCGGAGCAGTCCGTCCACACCGCCGACGCGATCGGCCACCAGCATGCCCAGCGCGACGCCAGCCACTGCGCCGAGCGCTACCAACAGCACCGAAGACGTTCGCGTCGGACGCTTCCTGAATGGGGATTGTGCCATGATGCCACCTCCGTGACGCGACGCCAGCTCACCACGAACGAGAAGAGGATCGCGGTTGAACTTGGCGTGACTCCTTGTGCAAGGATAACTTGACCGTCCTCGCTCGGCGAGGGCGTTCACCTTTCTGCCCGCTCCTGATGACTGCCGGTTCGCAATCTGCTGCTGACGCTGCTGCTCACGCGCACATCGTCCTGACTCTCCCCGATGGCTCCACTCGCGAGGTCCCACCCGGGACGCTGGCGCGCGATGTCGTGGGCTCGATCGGGGCGCGCCTGCTGCAGGCCTCGCTGGCCGTCGCGGTGGATGGAGAGGTATTGGACCTCATGACCCCGCTGCGCGCCTCGGGTTCCTTCGTGGTCATTACGGAGAAGGACCCGCGTGCCGTGCAGGTGCTGCGCCACTCCGGCGCGCATATCCTGGCCACGGCGGTGCGCCGATTACGCCCCGATGCCAAGATCGGGTTCGGTCCCGCGATCGATGACGGCTTCTACTACGACTTCGAAGTCGAGAAGCCGTTCACGCCCGAAGATCTGGCCGCGTTCGAAGCCGAGATGAAGAAGGTCGTGGCCGAGAAGTATCCGTTCGTGCGCGAAGAAGTGTCGCTCAGTGAAGCGCGCGTGCGCTTTGCCGACGATCCGCTCAAGCTCGAACGCCTCGACGATTTTGAGGGCAGCGACGAAGTCATCTCGACGTATACCGACGGCCCGTTCATCGATTTGTGCCGCGGCCCGCACGTCCCGGATACGTCATACCTCAAGCATTTCAAGCTGCTCACGACCGCCGGCGCCTACTGGCGCGGCGATGTGAAGCGCCAGATGCTGCAGCGCATCTATGCCACGGCCTTCTTCAAGAAGGACGACCTCGAGCAGCACCTGCACAATCTCGAGGAGGCCAAGAAGCGCGACCATCGCGTGCTCGGCAAGGCGCTCGACCTGTTCCAGCTGTTTCCCGTCGCGCCTGGCGCTGTGTTCTGGACGCCCAAGGGCACCACGTTGTACAACACGCTCGAAGCGTTCGTGCGCGAGCGCCAGCAGGACGCGTTCAAGGAAATCAAGACGCCACTGCTGTATAACAAGGCGCTGTGGGAGCAGTCGGGCCACTGGGGCAAGTACAAGGAGAACATGTTCCTCGTGCTCGACAGTGAGACCGGCGAGCACGACATGTCGCTCAAGCCGATGAACTGCCCGTCGCACCATTTGTACTTCGCGTCGAGCAAGCATTCGTATCGTGATCTGCCCATGCGCTACGTCACGTTCGACGTGCTGCACCGCAACGAACTGTCGGGCGCGCTGTCAGGGCTCACGCGCGTGCGGCAGTTCGCGCAGGACGACTGCCACGTGTACCTGCGTGAAGATCAGATCGCCGACGAAGTCAAGTTCCTCATGGATTTCATTCTCGGCTACTACGACACGTTCGGGCTCACCGCCAAGCTCAAGTTCGCGACGCGTCCGGAGCAGCGCATCGGTTCCGATGAACTGTGGGATCGGGCGGAAGCGGCGCTGCGCGCCGCGCTCGACAGCACTGGCCGTCCGTACGAAATGAAGGAAGGGGACGGCGCGTTCTATGGCCCGAAGATCGATTTCGACGTCATGGACAGCATCGGGCGTGCCTGGCAGCTCGGTACGATCCAGCTCGACTACAACGCGCCCGAGCGCTTCGACCTCACCTACACGGGTGAGGACAACGCGCCGCATCGTCCGGTGGTGATCCACCGTGCGGTGAGTGGATCGTTCGAGCGGTTCATCGCCATCCTGATCGAGCACTTCGCCGGAGTGTTCCCGGTGTGGCTGTCTCCCGAGCAGGTGCGCGTGATTCCGATCGCGATCGATTACAACGAGCATGCCGAAGCGCTGGTGGCCAGAATGAAAGCCGCCGGCATTCGCGCCACGCTCGACGCGCGCAACGAAACGCTGAACTACCGCGTGCGCGAAGGTGAAGTGAACAAGGTGCCGTACATGTGCGTGATCGGCCGTCGCGAGGCCGATGAGAACACGGTCGCGCTGCGGTCGCGTGGAGCGGGCAAGAAGCAGGACATCATGTCGTCCGATGCGTTCATCGCACGCGTGCTGCACGAAGTCGCCGACCGCACACTGGCGATTCCGGCCGATGTTGTGGCTGCGGCCAGCGACGCGGCCGCCAACTCGACGGAACAGACGGGGGCGACCACGTGACCCCCGAGGCGCTGCTCGACCTGTTCGTGCTGGCGCCTGTCGGCCTCGTGGAGGTGGACGAAGAAGGGCGAGTCGAAGTCGCCAATTTGGCGGCGCGCACGCTGCTCACGCCGTTCACGCGCGCAGGTTCGCTCGATGACCTGTTCGTGGCGTTGGGAGCGGTCGCGCCCGACCTCGCCGCACGTGTGCGTGGGTTCGACTCACCGCGTGGCGTGATTGTCGATGCCCTCGAACTGCTGGCCCCCGGCGAGCAACGCGGGGTGCACCTGTCGTTGGTGAAGGTGTCGCCGGGGCACATCGTGGCCGTGGTGAACGACGCCGGCGCGCTGGCGTCGGCCCGCGGACAACTGTCGCGTGCCGATCAGCGGTTGCGGGCGGTGGAAGGCGCTGTGCGCGATTACGCGATCTTCACCGTCGACGCCGAGGGCACGGTCGACTCGTGGAGCGAAGCGGCGGAGCGCGTACACCAGTTTCCCGCCGCCGCCGTGGTGGGGCAACCAATGACGCTGTTGCTGCCGCCGGACAGCGGTGGTGATGCGTACGTGCAGGACACGCTGGCGTTGGCCGCCCGTAACGGGTGGTGCGAGGAAGAAGGGCATCGCCAGCGTCAAGATGGCTCGTTGTTCTGGGCCAGCACGGTGGTGGCCGCGCTCCGCGCCACGGATGGCACGGCGAATGGATTCTCGGTGGTCACACACGATGTGTCGGAGCGTCGCCGTCTCGAGGATAGTCTGCGTGACGATGCGTCGAGCACCACCGATTACCTCACCGGCGTGTCGGCTCGTCGGGCGTTCTTCGATGTGGCGTCGTCCGAAGTGGCGCGCGCGCGCCGCTACGGGCAGCCGCTCACGATGCTGCTGGTCGATCCGGACAATTTCCGCGAGATCAACGAGCAGCACGGTGAGGCGTTCGGCAACGAGTGGCTGCGCGCGATCGCGTGGGTGTGCCGTCAGGAATCGCGTACCACCGACGTGGTCGGTCGCGTGGGTGGCGAAGCGTTCGCGGTACTGCTGCCCAGCACGGAGCTGTCCGGCGGCCTGGTGCTGGCCGAGCGTATCCGCGAGCGCATGCAACGCCATGTGTTCAGCGGCGACGTGCAGGGCGTGCGGTGCACGCTGTCGGTGGGGGTGGCCGAGGTGACGGATTCCGTGATCAGCGTGGACGGCTTGCTTACGGCGACGGGCACGGCGGTGCAGCGCGCTCAGCAAGCGGGTATGAACCTCGTGGTCGGCTACGACGACTGATTGCTCGCGGTTTCTTGCGTTGAGACGGCGCTGAAACTGCGCTGGGGCGGCGCTCGGTCGTGCCGGGTGGATCCCTTTCGCCGCTTTCTGCGGCGGGATGGCCGCGCGCCGGAGGCGCCGGCCCCTCCTTCGCAGAGGCGGCTGCAGGGACCGCCCGTCCCGACCGGCTGACACGGAGGCGGCTGTCGCCGCTGCAGTGGGGGAGCGAGAGATCGGTGCCGGGCCTCGCACTCGCCGCGGGGAACAGCGTTGGGGGTACTGTTGCCTCCGCGAGTGCGACGGTTCCCGCGAGACGTGCGCACACGCGACAGTTTTTTGAGACGCGGGCTACGAGAATCGAGGAAGCGAAGCGACCGCGCGTCGATGCGTCGCGAGCAACTCGAGAAACGCCTCCCGTTGCATTGGGGAGATCAGCACGTACTGGCCTTCACCGTACTCAACCCGCAAGCGGTCGAGAGAAAATGCTGGAGCAGACGTCATGTCCCTCGACGGTTCGATAGTCCGTATGGACGCATACGGAACGCGGGTCGTGAACGGTCCCACGCGAACCAGCAACTCGCTGTCGGTGAGATGGTACACGGTGACAGCGTATAGCACTGCGGGGAGGAGCACCCCACCTCCAAGCACGAGGGCCGCGGCCACCAGCGCGCGTCGCGACGTGAGGCCGGCCTCCAGCAGGACCATCAGCAACGCAAAGCCCGTGGGCACGAGCACGAGTGCCACCACCCATCCATCAAGTACCGAGCGAAAGCGGCGGCCTGTAGCTGTTGCCCGCCCGAGCTGGCTGGACCGCTCGTCGATTCCGCGTCCGTGCGAAGACATTGTCAGTTCTCGTGATTGGTACGAATTACCCGAGGGCCGCCGCTCGCACCGGATGGGATTGGTGCTCCGATCGTGAGCGTCTCCACGCGGCAGAACTTAGTGCACACTGCTCCGCGTGGTCTAGGGCGCGATCTATTCTCTCGATCTCGTCCGGTCGCAACAGCGCGGTTCCGCGCGCGACTCCCCTAAACCCGCCCGACCCGCATGCCGACCGCAGGTCCCCCTCCCACGCGGGCAGCAAAGCGGGCACCTAGGGCGTAGCATACCGGTAGTCCCCTGCCACACTCCCCACCGCAAATCGCCAACATGACCAGTCGCCTCGCGCTCGCTGCGCTGTTCGCTGCCGCTCTGCTCTCGCCTGCTGCCGCCGCGCAGGCGCAGCCGCGCAAGCCGCTCGTGGAATTCGAGATGATGACGTGGCCCGAGGTCAAGGACGCGCTCGCCGCCGGCAAGACGACGGCGCTGTTCTACACCGGGGGCACCGAGCAGCGTGGACCGCAGAACGTGAACGGCGGCCACAATCTCATGGGACGCGTTATCGTGCGCACGATCGCCGAAAAGCTCGGTGATGCCATCGCCATGCCGGTGCTGCCGTACACGCCGAACAACGCCAGTGCCACGCTCCCCGGCACCATCGGGCTCACGCCCGAGCTGCTGAAGGGCATCCTCGAGCGCATCAGCGAACAGTCCATCGCCACCGGCTTCAAGACCGTCGTGCTCATGGGCGATCACGGTGGTGGCCAGCCGAACGTCTATGCCGACGTGGCCAAGTCGCTGAGCGAGAAGTACGCGGCGCAGGGGATCAAGGTGCTGTACTGCGACGCCGTGTATTCCACGGCCAACGCCGACTTCGACGCGTATCTGAAGGCCAACGGCTTCCCGTCCAGCTCGCACGCCGGCATTCCCGACACGTCGAGCATGCTGTACCTCGGCGACGGCACCTGGGTCCGACTCGAGCAGCTTCCCAACGCCGTCGGCGATCCGGTGCCGACCGGTCCGCGTGGGGCCGCTCCAGACCCCAATGCGCCGCCACGGAAAAACAACGGAATCACCGGCGACGCCCGGAAAGCCAGCAAGGAACTGGGGAAGAAGCTGTTCGAGATGAAGGTCGACTATGCCGTGAAGCAGATCAAAGGGATGACCGGCCGCTAGGCTGGGACGAAACGAAATCGGCGAAATTCGAGGGGCATCGCCTCCGGAATTCGCCGATTTCGCTGTGAGATCGGTTATTTTCAGAGGCTGCACCTGAGAGGCTGTACCTGCACGTTCCCGCCACTCCTTGTCCTACATGAGCGACCTATCTCGCCAGCCTGTCATCGTGGGTGCCGCGCGCACGCCGATCGGGCGGTATCTCGGGGGCCTCTCGCCCCTTTCTGCGCCGGAGCTTGGCGCCATCGCGATCCGTGCCGCGCTTCAGCGCAGCGGCGTCGCCTCCGACGCGGTGCAGGAAGTGATCATGGGCCACGTGCTGCAGGGTGGTACGGGCCAGGCTCCCGGACGTCAGGCCATGCTCAAGGCAGGCGTGCCCGCCACGGCATCCGCCCTCACGATCAACAAGGTGTGCGGCTCCGGCCTCAAGGCCGTGATGCTTGCCGCGCAGGCCATCAAGGCCGGTGATGCGCAGGTGATCGTGGCCGGCGGCCAGGAAAGCATGAGTAACGCGCCGCACTACGTGTTCGGGATGCGTGGCGGAGTAAAGCTGGGCGACCAGACGATGGTCGACGGTATGATCAAGGATGGTCTGTGGTGCCCTACCTGCAACGTCCACATGGGCGTGCATGCCGAGTACACGGCCACGAAGGCCGGCGTCACGCGGGCGCAGCAGGATGCGTTTGCCGCGGGTTCGCATGCGAAGGCCGTCGCCGCGCAACAGGCTGGCAAGTTCACCGCCGAAATCGTGCCGGTGGAGATCCCGGGGCGGAAGGGACCGACGATCATCTCGGTGGACGAAGGCCCGCGCGCCGATACGACCGAAGCATCGCTGGCCGGCTTGCGTCCCGCGTTCCCGAGCAAGGGCGACAACAGCAACCTCACCGTCACGGCCGGCAATGCCTCGTCGCTGAACGATGGGGCGGCCGCGGTGGTCGTCACGTCGGAAGCGTACGCGCGCGAACATGGCCTCACGATTCTGGCCCGCATCACGGCGTATGCCACGGGCGCCGGCGAGCCGCAGGATCTGTTCTTCGCGCCCATCACGGCGGTGAAGAACCTGATGGCGAAGTCGGGCACTACCATCGCCGACTACGACCTCATCGAAGCCAACGAAGCGTTCGCGTCGCAGGCGCTGGCCGACGGTCTCGGCCTGTCGTGGGATGATGCCCGCGTGAACGTGAACGGTGGCGCGATTGCCCTCGGCCATCCGATCGGAGCCAGCGGCGCACGCGTGCTCGTCACGCTGTTGCATGCGCTGGCCGATCGTGGAAAGAAGACGGGTATCGCCACGCTCTGCCTGGGCGGTGGAGACGCGGTGGCGCTGTCCGTGGAGCGCGTCGACTGATCGTCGTGTCGTGAACAAAGTTCTGCGGGTTCCCTGGCGGCTCCTGAGCTTCGGCGTCGCCTGGATTCTCGCCCAGGGGATCGCCGAGTCGGTACTCGGACCGTTGTTCGGTCTGCTGTCTCGGAGCGTCGGCGAAACGGTGCCGATGTATCCGTTTACGATGCTGATCGGCGTCGCGGCGGCCTGCTCTGCAGCGTTGCGTTTTGTGGACGACGTGCCGTGGTCGGTGATGGCGCTTGGGCCGGGGACGTGGAACTGGAAGCACCTCCGGACCGGCGCGTTGTTGGGCACGGCGGCGATCGTTGGCACGGCGGGTGTGTTGTGGGCGGTTGGCGCGATGCGGATCGAAGCGACGGCCACGGCAAGCATCGATGGCGCCGCGTTCGTGCAGGACAGCTGGGGAGGGACGGCGCTGCGGCTCCTGTTGCTACTGGGGCCGGCGGCGCTGTGGGAAGAGCTGGTGTTTCGTGGCTACCTCTACGCCGTGGCCGAAGAGGCTGCGGGCCTGTGGGTGGCCCGGTTGAGTTCGAGTGTGGCGTTCGGGGCGGTGCACCTGATGAATCCCGGCGCGAACGTGCGCACCACGCTGGTGGTCATGCTGGCCGGTCTGTGCCTCTGCCTCGTGCGGGAGCGCACCGCGAGTCTGCCGGCCGCGTGGACGGCGCATCTCGCCTGGAATTGGGTGATGGCGGCGGTGCTGCACGTGCCGGTGAGCGGACTGCCGTTCGCGACACCGGGCTACCGGGCAGCACTGAGCGGGTCGGATTGGATTACTGGCGGCGCATGGGGCCCGGAAGGCGGGCTGGTGGCGATGCTGGTGTTGGGTGGATCGCTGGCCGTCGGACTTCGACGCCGCAGTTCACTGACACAGACCTAACTTTTTGGAGTCGACACGATATGCAGGAGCCTGTGCAGGCAGCTTTGGATCGCGCCGCTGTGGTGGGCGCGGGGCAGATGGGCAACGGCATCGCGCATGTGTTCGCGACCAGCGGTCACGCCGTCACCTTGATCGACGTGAACGCCGACGCGCTCGCCAAGGGGCGTGACACGATCGCCAAGAATCTCGATCGGCAGGTGAAGAAGGGCGCGATCGAGGCGAGTGCTGCCGAAGCGGCCCTCGCGCGGATCGCGACCTCCACCTCGCTCGATGCCGTGGCCGATGCCGCGATCATCGTGGAAGCGGCCACCGAACGTACCGATCTCAAGTTCCGCATCTTCGAGGACCTCGATCGGTTCGCGCCGACCGGCGCGATCCTCGCCAGCAACACGAGCTCCATCTCCATCACCGAGATCGCCGCGCGCACCCAGCGCCCCGAGCAGGTGATCGGCATGCACTTCATGAACCCGGTGCCGGTGATGCAACTGGTGGAGGTCATTCGCGGCCTCGCTACCAGCGACGCCACGACCGACACGGTCATGCGTCTCTCCAAGGGGCTCGGAAAAACGCCGGTGGAGGTGAACGATTTCCCGGGTTTTGTGGCGAATCGCATCCTGATGCCGATGATCAATGAAGCCATCTACTGCGTCATGGAGGGCGTCGGCACGCCCGAAGCCATCGACACGGTGATGAAGCTCGGTATGAATCATCCCATGGGACCGCTCACGCTCGCCGACTTCATCGGCCTCGATACCTGCCTCGCGATTCTCGAGGTGCTGCACAACGGTCTCGGTGATCCGAAGTACCGTCCGTGCCCGCTGCTCCGGAAGTACGTCGCGGCGGGTTGGTACGGACGCAAGTCCGGCCGCGGCTTCTACCAGTACTGACCCGCCATGTCTCTTCTCGATCTCAACGAAACGCAGCGGGAAATCCAGTCGCTCGCGCGCGCCTATGCCCAGCGCGAACTCGTCGCTCTGGCCGGTGAGCGCGATCAGGAGTCGCGCTTCGACCGCGTGATGGTCACGCAGATGGCCGAGCTGGGATTCTTCGGCATGCTCACGCCGGAACGTTTCGACGGACTCGATCTTGATGCGCAGAGCTATCTGCTCGCGCTCGAAGAAATCGCGGTCGGTGATGCCTCGGCGGCCGTGTTGCTCAGCGTGCACAACTCGCTGCCCACGCAGATGATTCTCGAATTCGGCACCGACGCGCAGCAGCAGCGCTTCCTGCCGCCAATGGCGCGCGGTGAACTCCTCGGTGCCTTCGCGCTGTCGGAGCCGGAGGCCGGTTCCGATGCCGCCGCGTTGCGCTGTCAGGCCGTGCGTGATGGTGACGACTGGCTCTTGAGTGGCACCAAGGCATGGGTGTCGCACGGCAGTGAAGCGGGCGTGATCCTCTGCATGGCGCGCACCGACTCGCCCGACGACCGCAGAGGCAGCAAGGGCATCTCAACATTCATTCTCACGCCCGATCTGCCCGGCTTTCATCTGGCCAAGAAGGAGAACAAGATGGGGCTGCGCGCGTCGCCGACGCTGCAGATCAATCTCGACAATTGCCGCGTGCCGGGTGACCGGCTGCTGGGCGAAGTTGGGAAGGGCTTCGTGTACGCGCTCGGCTCGCTCGATCACGGGCGACTCGGCATCGCGGCGCAGGCCATCGGCATTGCGCGCGCGGCGCTCGAAGCCGCCGTGCGCTATGCCGGCGAGCGCAAGCAGTTCAACAAGCCCATCGCCGAGTTTCAGGCGATTCAGTTCAAGCTCGCCGACATGGCGACGCGTATCACCGCCGCCCGCACGCTCTTGCATGCGGCCGCGGCGGCCAAGCAGCGCGGGGAGAAAATCACGCGCTTCAGCAGCATGGCCAAGCTCTTTGCAACCGAGACGGCCATGTGGGTCACGACGCAGGCCGTGCAGGTGTTTGGCGGCTACGGTTACGTGACCGACTATCCCGTCGAACGCTTTTTTCGCGACGCGAAAGTGACTGAAATCTACGAAGGCACGTCGGAGATTCAGCGCATCGTGATCGCCCGCGAAACCTTGGCCGCAGCGGCCGCGAACGACGGATCTCTTCCAGACTGATTTTCCGGTTCTCACCTATGCATTATTTCGAAACCATCGCCGAGATGGGTCATGAGCAGGTGGTGTTCTGCCATGACAAGGCGTCCGGCTATCGTGGTATCATCGCGATTCATGACACCACGCTCGGCCCCGCGCTCGGCGGCTGCCGCTTCTGGAACTACGCGTCCGAAGAAGCGGCCATCGTCGACGCGCTGCGGCTCTCGCGCGGCATGACGTACAAGAATGCGGTCGCCGGACTCAACCTCGGCGGCGGCAAGTCGGTCATTATCGGCGATAACAAGACGACCAATCGCGAAATGCTGTTCCGCGCGCATGGTCGCTTCGTGGATTCGCTGGGCGGGCGCTATGTCACGGCGGAAGACGTCGGCACGACGGTCGAGGATATGGACTTCGTGCACATGGAAACGAAGCACGTGACCGGCATCGGCTCCAAGTCAGGCGACCCGTCGAGCGTGACGGCGCATGGGGTGTTCCGCGCCATTCAGGCGTCGGCGTGCCAGAAGTGGGGCAGCGACAGCCTTGACGGCCGTACGATCGCGATTCAGGGCCTTGGCCACGTGGGCTACTATCTCGCCAAGGAGCTGCATGCCGCGGGCGCCAAGATGATCGTGACCGACATCGATGCCGGCCGCATCAAGCGCGTCGTCGACGAGATGGGGGCAAAGGCGGTGGCGCTCGACGAGATCTACCGCGCGAAGGCAGACATCTTCACGCCCTGCGCACTCGGCGGCGTGATCAACGACGACACGATCCCGCAGCTCAACGTCGAGATCGTGGCCGGTGCGGCGAACAACCAGCTGCTCGAAGATCGACATGGTGACGCGCTGGAGGCGCGCGGCATTTTATACGCACCCGACTACGTCGCGAACGCCGGCGGGGTGATCAACGTGTACAGCGAGCTCACCGGCTGGAGCCGCGAGCGGTCGCTGCGCAAGGCGGACGAGATCTACCAGACCGTGCTGAGCGTCTTCCGCCTCGCCAAGGATACGGGCATTCCGACGTACAAGGCCGCCGATCGCGTGGCGGAGCAGCGGATCCACGCCGTTCGCGGTATGATCAAGACGTGGCCGCAGTATCCCAACAAGGAATCCTGAGCAGTCAACGGAGCAACTGACCATGGTGGATGTGGCAAAGCCGGGGGAGCGTATCCCCATCGCGTCCGACCACGCGGGCTTCGAGTTGAAGGAGCGCTTGCGTTTGGCCCTCGCCGAGATGGGATACGAAGTGGCAGACATCGGGACGCACAGCACCGCGAGCACCGACTATCCCGACTATGCCCATCCGCTGGCGCAGGAAGTCTCCGACGGGCAGGCGGCCCGCGGGGTGCTGCTGTGCGGTACCGGACTCGGGATGTCGTATGTGGCGAACCGCTATCCGGGCGTGCGCGCCGCGGTGGCGTGGAACCCCGACGTGGCCGCACTCGCTCGTAAACACAACGACGCGAACGTGCTGGTGCTGCCGGCGCGATTCGTGTCCGACGAAGATGCCCTCGCCATTCTGCAGGCCTGGCTGACGACGCCGTTCGAAGGCGGTCGTCATCAGGGCCGCGTGGCGAAGATCGAACGCGAAGACAGTGAGGCTGACGCCTCGGGGAGCACGACATGAGTGGTGGAGCCAGCGCGAACTGGTCGCAGTGGGATCGCTTGCCGCCGGGGGATGCCCTGTCGCAGGCGGATCCGGACATCGCGCATCTGATCGACGAGGAAACGCAGCGGCAGAGCGACGGTCTCGAGCTGATCGCCAGCGAGAACTTCGTGTCGCCGGCCGTGATGGAAGCCGTTGGCTCGACGCTCACGAACAAGTACGCCGAAGGACTCCCGGGCAAGCGCTACTACGGCGGTTGTGAAGTGGTGGACAAGATCGAGCAGTTGGCGATCGACCGTGTCAAGCAGCTGTTCGGTGCCGATCACGCCAACGTGCAGCCGCACAGCGGTGCGTCGGCCAATGCCGCGGTGTTCCTCGCGTTCCTCAAGCCGGGCGACACGTTCCTCGGCATGGACCTCTCGCAGGGCGGGCACCTCACGCACGGCTCGCCGGTGAACTTCTCCGGCTTGCTGTACAAGGCGGTGTCGTACGGTGTCACCGAAGACGGCATTATCGACTATGAGCAGATGCGAGCGCAGGCGCGCGAGCACAAGCCGAAGATGATCATCGCCGGCTACAGCGCGTACTCGCGTACGATCGACTGGCAAGCGTTCGCTGATGTCGCGAAAGAAGTCGGCGCCATCTTCATGGTGGATATGGCGCACTTCGCCGGACTCGCCGCGACGGGCGTGTATCCGTCGCCGGTGCCGTTCGCCGATGTGGTCACCAGCACGACGCACAAGACGCTGCGTGGTCCGCGCGGCGGCATCATTCTGTGCAAGGCCGAGCACGCGAAGGCGATCGACAAGGCGATGTTCCCCGGCATGCAGGGGGGGCCGCTCGAGCATGTGATCGCCGGCAAGGCCGTTGCGTTCCACGAGGCGCTGCAGCCGTCGTTCACGGCGTACTGCCGTCAAGTTGTGGAAAACGCGCACGTGCTGGCCAAGGCGCTTATGGAGCACGGATATCACATTGTGTCCGGAGGCACCGACAATCACCTTATGCTGGTGGATCTGCGCAGCAAGGGCCTGACCGGCAAGGTGGCCGAGAAAGTGCTCGATCAAGCCGGGATCACGGTCAACAAGAACACCGTGCCGAAGGAGACGCAGTCGCCGTTTGTCACGAGCGGTATCCGCATCGGCACATCGGCGGTAACCACGCGTGGCATGGGTGCCGACGCGATGCGCCAGATCGCCGCGCTCATTGACCGCGTGCTCTCGGCGCCGGAAGATCTCGACACGATCTCGGCAGTGAAGGCCGACGTGAAGGTGCTGGCCGACGCGTATCCGCTGTACCGGTCGGTGGCGCGGGTATAACGCGGGTTTACGGACCAAGCGCGGCGCCGTTCGCAAGGAGTTGTCAGGTGGTGCCCGGGCCTCCAGTATTCGTGCACTGGAGGCCCGCTGCATTTCGGCGGATCGGCGTCGCGCATCCGTTGCACCGCGCGACGGGCGTGCGTCCAGTGCGGAGAGACGACACAGACACGTTCAGGAGCAGCAGCAGTGACCGAGTTGGCGTTCCGTGAAGGCATCATGGATCAGATCCGTCTGCGCGAGCAGCGGTTCGACGAACGCGCGTATCTGTTCGTGCTCGCGTCACTCGAGCATTGCCAGGCGCGACTCACGGAACGTCGACACATCACGGGTCCCGAGCTCGCGCACTCGTGTCGTGAATTGGCGCTGCAGCGCTTCGGCGTCATGGCAGGACTCGTGCTCGAGCACTGGGGCCTCAAGGCCACGAGTGACATCGGGGACATCGTATTCACGCTCGTCGACATGGGCTTGCTCATCAGCCAGCCGCAGGACTCGCGCGATGATTTTTTCGGAGTGTTCAACTTCGAGGATGCGTTTGGCCGCGAGTATCCCTGGAGCACCGCGCACGTCTGATCGGCGGCGCGTCTACCGCATGACCTGCCGGTGAACGCCCTGCGCGTCACCACCGCCGCCGAAGCCGCGGCGCGCGAGCACGCGGCGATTGCCGCCGGTACCGCGTCGTTCGACCTCATGCTGCAGGCGGGCACCACAGCCGCCGCCGCTATCGTCCGCGACTGGGGCACGCACCTCTCGCGCGGCGTCGCGCTGTTCGCCGGTAGCGGCAACAATGGCGGTGATGCCTATATCGTCGCCGCGCAGCTCGCACGCGCCGGTGTGGCGGTGCGCCTGCACGCCGCAGCTCCACCGCGCACGCCCGAGGCGATACGGGCGATGCACCTCGCCGCACCGGCGCTCGTGCACGGCGCACCCTCCGGCCATGAACGACTGGTGGTCGATGGCTTACTTGGCACGGGGCATCATGGCGCGCTGCGCGAGCCCGTTTGGGCGGCCTGCACGCGCATCACCCTCGCGCGCGATGGAGGCGCCGCGGTCATCGCGCTCGATGTGCCCAGCGGACTCGATGCCACCACGGGTGACATCGCCGAGGGGAGTCCGGCGGCGCACACGACGCTCTGCTTCGGCACGATCAAGCGTGGGCTTCTGTTGTCACGCGGTCATGCCGGTCGCATCGTGCTGCTCGACATTGGCCTCGGGGCGGAGTTCGGTCGCGACCCCGATCGGGCCGATGGGGCGTGGCATTTGTCGAACGGGCAGGACTTGGCGCGATGGCTTCCGCCGATCGCGTGGAATGCGCACAAAGGCCGTCGGGGACGCATCGCGATCGTGGGCGGGCACGAAGGCATGGCCGGTGCGGTCATCCTGGCGGCACGCGCCGCGCTGTCCGCGGGCGCTGGTTTGGCGCACGCCATCGTTGATGGCCCGAGTGTGTCCGCCGTACAGCTCACGGTGCCGCAGGCGCTGGCCGAACGGTGGCCCGTACGCGAGTCGGCTGCCAAATCAGGCGCGCGCGACGACCACACGACGCTGCATCGTTGCGACGCGCTCGCGATTGGACCCGGACTCGGTCGTGGTACGCGTTCGTCGCAGCTGCTCGAGCGCGTCGTGAACGAACATCGCGATCGCCCGCTGGTGCTTGATGCCGATGCGCTCTGGCTCATCGCCGAAGTCGCGAATACACTCGGCACCGAGGCCGCCGCCCTGATGCGTCACTGGACGCGCCATTCGCGTGCGGTGGTGTGTACGCCGCATGAAGGCGAATTCGCGCGCCTCCTCGGCACGCCCGTGCCGGCGTCGTGGGATGCGCGCGTGGATGCCCTGCGGCAGTTCGCCATGCGCGGCGGCGTGACGATGCTGCTGAAAGGCACTCCCACGATCGTCGCCACGCCCGACGGTGGGCCGATCACCGTGGTGCCGCATGGCACACCACTGCTGGCCACGGGGGGCAGCGGCGATATGCTGAGCGGATTGATCGTCGCGCTGTTGGGACAGGGACTGGCGCCGCTCGAGGCTACCGTGTGCGGTGCCACCGTGCACGGGCGCGCGGCGGAACTCGCGACCAAGCAGCACGGCGGCGTTCGCGGTGGCACACTCGAGACCGTCTTTGATGCGCTGCCGTTGGCGTGGCGCCTGCTCGAGCAGCCCGTCACCTTTCCTCCTGGTGTGCTCGCCGACCTTCCTTCGCCCGCCTGACTGTGCGCTCTTTTCGCTTGACCGCTTCACTCGCGGCGCTGTCGGTCGGGGTGCTGACCTCGTCATCGTGTGCGGTGAGTGGGGCCGGCGGAGGCTCGGGTAACGGCTCGTCCGGCCCGCTCGGTGGCTTTGGGCGACGCGACGAGCGACAGCGCATCGGCAGCTTCAGCAACGTGCAGGCCGTGGCCGTATCGCGCCGCTACGTGTTCGCGGCGGGCAGCAGTGGCATCGCGATCTACGATCGCATGATGAACAGCTGGCTGCCGCCGCTGACCCGCGACGACGGGCTGACCGATCAACAGATCACCGTGCTCGCCGGCGATCCGGTGGAAGACGCGCTGTGGCTGGGCGTGCCCGGCGGCGTGATCATGTATCGCCCGCTTACCGAGCAGCTGCAGCGCACCATCGTGACCGGTGTGCCCGATCTCATCGCGTTCGATCGCGCGGCGACTGGCGACGCGATCGTTCGCGCCGGTGGTGAGTGGACACGCATCTCGCGCGTGGGTATCGCCACGCCGATCGTGCGGCCGCCGTTGGCGAGCGCGCTCATTCTTCCGCGCACGCTCAGCGATCTGTACACGCAGTTTCCGACACTGCGCACACAGCCGTCGCTGTTGTTGCGCACGCAGCAAAGCGATCGCCCGCTGCGCAACGTGCAGATCGTCAGCGGTGCGGCTTCGCCCGAGCGCGCGAGTGAAGTGTGGCTCGGTACCGCCGGCGATGGCCTGTTCCGGCTCGATCCGACGTTCATGCAATCCACGCCGCTGCCGTACGGTCTTATTGAGCCCGGTGTTGGTGCGCTCGCGCTGGCGGCCGATGGCGTGTGGGCGGCCGGCCTCGGGCAGTCGATCGATCGCGGTGGCCTGTCGTTCGTAGGCAGCGATCTGCAGCGATTCCGGTGGATCGACGGCACCATCTCGGTGCCACTCGTAGGCGTACGCGGTCTGTCGCTGATCACGCGGGCCTCTCGCGCGTGGCTCGGTACCGATCGTGGCCTCGTGCGCGTGCGCCTCGATGGCACACAGACGATGCGAGTGTGGGGCGTGCTCGATGGCCTCCCGGATGAACGGGTGCTTTCGGTGGCCACGCGCGACGACGGCGCATGGGCCGGTACGGCGCGTGGTCTTGTGTACGTGAGCGACAGCAGCGACACGCGCAATGTGCGTACGCGTGGTGTCGGGGTGCGGCTGCTCGACAACATGCCGGTGCACGCGCTGCAGTTCACGGGCGACACGCTGTGGATCGGTACCGAAGCGGGCGTGATGGCGATCGTATCGCCGAATGGGAGTGTGGGTGGCGTGGTGTCGCGGCCGGTGGGCAGCGACCCTGCGCTGCGTCGCGCCGTACGCGCGCTGGCGTGGAGTGATACCGTGCTGCTGGCCGCCACCGACGATGCAGTGCTGCGTCTCGCGCCGCGCGGAGGGGTGGAGCCAGTGCGCGTGGACCTGCTCGACGTGCGACAGGTGGGGCGCGTGACCAAAGTGGCCATCGACGAGCGCACCATGTGGCTGGCCGGCACCGACGGCGTGGTGGTCGTGTCGCGTCGTGATGGCGCAACGCGCGTGTTGCGTGTGCCGGGCGATCTGCCGGGACCGGTGCTCGACCTCGCAGTGAATCGCGACTACATGTGGTTCGGCACGCCGCAGGGTTTGATTCGCCTGCGACGACGCGGTGATGGCGGGTTGCCATGAGCGCGTTCACGAGGCCGGCGTGAGTCTCGAGCCGCGGCCGCATCAGGCCATGCGCGAGGGGGCGGAGTTCGATACGATCCGCGCGCTGATGGCGCGTTGGGGTGATCTGGCCGTGGATATCGGCGACGATGCCGCCGTGTTGGCGCCGAGCACACACGGCACGCGCGTGGTCAGCGTTGATGCCTGCGTGGAAGACGTGCACTTCCGCCGCGCCTGGATTTCAGCGCGCGAAGTGGGTGTGCGGGCGGCGGTGGCGGCGCTGAGCGACTTGGCGGCGATGGGTGCCCGCGCGGAGTCCGTGCTGATTGCTTTCGTCATACCCGACACGTGGCGGGAGGCGCTCAGCGAGGTGGCCGACGGAATGGGCGCGGTGATCCGCGAGGCCGGTGCGCGTATCGTGGGGGGGAATCTCAGCCACGGTGCGGTGTTCTCGATTACGACCACGGTGATCGGGTGTGCGCAACGGGTCGTCTCGCGCAGTGGTGCGCGGGCCGGTGATCTGGTGCTGGTCACTGGCCTGCTGGGAGGGCCTGGCGCGGCCATACAGGCCTGGGATGCCGGCCAGAGCCCCGTTGCATGGTCCCGGGGGCGTTTCGCGTCCCCACGGCCCCGCTGGACCGAAGGCGAGGCCTTGGCGTTGGCCGGTGCCACGGCGATGATCGACGTCAGCGACGGATTGGCCGGCGATGCTCGGCACGTGGCGGCAGCCAGTGGCGTGGTGCTCGAGCTGGACGCGGCACTGGTGCCCGCCGGTCCCGGGATATCGGCCGAGGCGGCGATGCGGAGCGGGGAAGAGTACGAGCTGCTCGCTTGTATTCCGGTAGAGGCATATGAGAAACTGGCGGCGGGTTGGGCGGCGATCAGTGCCGTGCCACTCACGGTGGTCGGCGTGGTTCGTGACGCGGCCGACGCGCAACCGACCGCGACCGTGCCCTCGGGAGCTCGCGGCTTCGACCACTTTGCGATGGGTCAGATCCCGCGTTGAATTCGGGTCCGTAATGGGTGACCTTGCGGTAATGCGTACCGCATTCACGGCATTGGCCCTGTTGGTTGGAACGGTCCTGTTCGGCAGCATCACGCTCCTGGCCGAGTTGCTGGGGCGCCCGCACGGCCCAAACAGCATTTACGAGAAGACTCCCCGCTGGTGGGCCTCGTGGTTGCTGGGTGCCGCCGGCGTGAAGGTGGTGGTGCATGACGAACACCAACTGCCCGAGGGCGCGCCGCGCGTGTTCATGGCGAACCACGTGAGCTGGTTCGACATCCCGTCGATGATCGCCGCCTTGCCGCACTACGGATTCGTGGCCAAGCGTGAGCTGGAGAAGATCCCGCTGTTCGGACCGGCCGCACGCGCCGTGGGCGTGATCTACATCGACCGCGAAAACCGGAAAGCCGCCTTCAGCGCGTACGACGACGCCGCGTCGAAAATCCGGGCCGGGCACCCCGTGTTGGTATACCCCGAAGGCACCCGCGGCTACTCCTACGCCCTGCGCCCCTTCAAGAAGGGCCCGTTCGTACTGGCCATCGGCTCCGGCGCCCCGATCGTCCCCGTCGTCATCTACGGCACGATCGAGGTCAACCCCCGCACCGAATTCCGCGCCTCACCCGGCACCGTGCACGTGCATCTGCTGGAGCCGATTCCAACGGAAGGCCTTACCTACGCCGACCGCGACGACCTCGCCGAGCGCGTCCGTCAGCGCATGGCCGACTGTTTACGTGCACATTACGGGGTCGATCCGGCAATCGAGCCGGTTCGCCCTGCCGTACCGCAGGAGGCCGAGCAAGCCTCCGCCTAGCTCTACGCCGTACTCCCGACTCCTTACTCCCTACTTCGCTTTTATCATATGGCTGCTATCGTTTCCATCAGCGCGCGCGAGATTCTCGACAGCCGCGGCAATCCCACTGTTGAAGTCGACGTGATTCTTGAAACGGGCAGCGCCGGTCGCGCCGCTGTACCGAGCGGTGCCAGCACCGGCGAGCGTGAAGCGGTGGAGCTGCGCGACGGCGATCCGGAGCGGTATGGTGGCAAGGGCGTGCTGACCGCCGTGAACAACGTGAACACCGAGATCAACGAAGCGCTCGAGGAGATGGACGCGACTGATCAGATCGCGATCGACCGAGCGCTGATGGATCTCGACGGCACCGAGAACAAGGGCCGTCTTGGAGCCAACGCCCTGCTCGGCGTGTCGATGGCCGTGGCGCGTGCCGCCGCGCTCGAAGTCGGACTACCGTTGTATCGCTATCTCGGTGGCCCGATGGCGCGCACGTTGCCGGTGCCGATGATGAACATCCTGAACGGTGGCGCGCATGCGACCAACACCGTCGACTTCCAGGAGTTCATGATCGTGCCAGTTGGCGCCGAGTCGTTCAGCGACGGGCTGCGCATGGGCACGCAGGTGTTCCACGCGCTCAAGAAGGTGCTCGTGGCGCGCAAGCTGGCCACCGGCGTGGGCGACGAAGGTGGCTTTGCGCCGAACCTCGAGAGCGACGAAGACGCGCTGAAGATCATCATCGAAGCCATTCAGGCGGCGGGCTTCCGCCCCGGTCATGACATCGCGCTCGCGCTCGACGTGGCGGCCAGCGAGATGTTTCAGGGTGGCCAGTACCACTTCAAGAAGAGCGGTGCGAAGTCGTTGAGCCCGCAGGCGCTCGCCGACAAGTACGCCGGCTGGTTGGAGAACTATCCGATCGTGTCGATCGAAGACGGCATGGCCGAAAACGATTGGGATGGCTGGAAATATCTCACGGAGCTCGTGGGCGACCGTTGCCAGCTAGTGGGCGACGACCTGTTCTGCACGAACAGCGAGATCCTCGCGAAGGGCATCGAAGCCGAAGTGGCGAACGCGATTCTGGTGAAGGTGAATCAGATCGGCACGCTTACCGAAACGTTCGAAGCGATCGAACTCGCGCGCGCGGCCGGCTACAACGCGATCATCTCGCATCGCAGCGGCGAAACCGAAGACACGTTCATCGCCGACTTGGCGGTGGCGACGCAGGCGGGTCAGATCAAGACCGGCGCGCCGTCGCGCAGCGATCGTGTGGCGAAGTACAACCAGCTGCTGCGCATCGAAGAGCAGCTGGAAGGCTACGCGGAGTATCCGGGTGGCGCGCTCTTCGGCCTCTGATGCACCCATGACGCCCCTGATGAAGCGTGTGGCCTGGGGTGTTGGCGCACTCGCCGTCCTCGTGTATGCGATCGAGGGCGGTGAGTACGGCACCTCCGACCTGCTCACGCAACGTGACCGCAAAGCCGCGTTGGCGCAGAACGTGGACATGCTGGTTGAGGACGTCGACTCGCTGCGCGCGGAACTGAAAGCGGTGACGAGCGATCCGGTCCGGCTCGAGCGCATGGCGCGCGAAGAGTGGGGCATGGTGCGCGGCGAGAAAGAGTTGCTGTACCGAATGCGCACGGATACGTCGCGCGCGCCGTAGTGCGCGCTTCGGCTGGCGCGGCACAATTCGCTTCGTCGGGGTTGACTCTCGCTGCCCTGACGCTAGGTTACTCCTTCTGACGCGGGGTGGAGCAGCCTGGTAGCTCGTCGGGCTCATAACCCGAAGGTCGCGGGTTCAAATCCCGCCCCCGCCATCTGCACTCGGCCGGTCCGCAAGGGCCGGCCGTTTGCGTCCCGGCACTCGAGTTTTGGGTTTGCGATCGAGTGGGGATTGTGAGAAGTTTGGGGAAGTGGGGCAGGGTAGCTCAGCCGGTTAGAGCGCACGACTCATAATCGTGAGGTCGAGAGTTCGAGTCTCTCTCCTGCTACTGTGATGGCCAAAGCATAGCGCACCTAAGCCGCAAACTCGCCCAGAGTTGGCGGCTTTCGTGTGTCCAGGGGATTCAAGGGGTCAGCGTTTCAAGGGGTGCGAGGGGGGTGTAGGGGTGAAAGACGATGGCACCCGGTGAAAGGACGCCGGGAAAAGGGGGGAAACCCCCCACCAAGACCCCG
>NZ_JANPLK010000010.1 GCF_031426495.1 Gemmatimonas sp.
CATGATCGTGATGCACGTCGGTCGCGGCAGCGGCCTCCTTACCGCGTTCAATGGCTGCGTTGTGCACCATGGTCTCAGCGTTGAGGCCATGCGGTGGCTCGAGCGCCACGGCTACCTGCCGGGATCGGATCTCGATCTCGCTGCGTAGTGCGGTGACGTGCTAGCAGCGAACCCCCCGTGCCAGGTGATCGGTACGGGGGGTTCGTGTTGTTGCCAGCTAGACCCGCTCGCGACTTTGGATCGTGGGATCGAGCGTCCGCAGTGCCGCGCGAATCGCCCGCGCGCCCGGCGGCCCATCGCCGTAGGACCAGCGGCTCATGTCGCGACTGAATCCGTAGCGCTTGAAGCGACTTGGCTCAACGTAGCTGTAGTCTTTGAGCTTCACAGGCGAGAGCACGTCGATCCACTCTTCGCCTGGCGAGAAGAGCACAAACGCCTGCTGCCCAGTCTCGAGTAGCGTCAGTCGGTAGCAATGCACATCCTGCGACACGTAGTGGGCGTGCAGGTGATCCTCAAACGGCATCGCCTTGATGACGTCACGCACGTCGTCTTTGGCGATCCGCACCAGCGCGACTTCCGCTGACGTCTGGGGACGCTGCCGTCGACTGTTTGCGATCCGCTCGCGCCTGGCGGCATCTTCGTTGGCCGCCTTCTCATCAGCAGAGGTCTCGTGAATAACCTTGGACATGCTGAGGCCCAGTGTCACCTGGGGATGCCGTTTCGGGGGCGGCGGGGCCGGCTTACCGGCAATGACGGTGATAAGCTTCAGGAGCGCATTGAGAAATTTGAGCATGCGCTACAATGCTCGCGGGATCTGACAATCGCTACAGCGCGTCATGCGCTAGTATCGGCGGTTTGTGTCGGCGTCGGCAATACGCTATCTGCCCGAGCGCCGCGCCATGCTTTCACCGGCAAAGCGCCCGACTCGCTCGAACGCCTCCCACTCTTCCAGATCTTCCGAGCTCAGAGGGCGGCCGGCCAGCGCTAACCATCGGAACCCCGACAGGAAAAAAAGCGCCCACACCAGGAGCACCATCGGGAAGAACATCATGAACAAGACCGCCTTCTCAACAAACGTGGCCGCGTCGGCGCCCGTGGTGAGCGCCACCAAGAACGCCACGATCAGGGCGGAAGTGATTAGCGCGATCCATCAGAGCCCTTCGGAAGCAATTATCTCCCGCGCGGCGCGAAGCGTGTCGGTGGCCTGCGCCTTCGTGAGCTCGTAGGTGTACCCAACGACGTAGCCAAACAAGCCGTCCTCGTCGACACCGGACAGCGGCTCGTCCGAATTGTCGTCTGCAACGGCAATCAGGTGCGCCGTCAGGGCCTCGAGCGTCGGGTACATCGGGTTCGGGGTGAATCGAATCGTGGTCAGCATGGATAACTCCAGAAGGGGTGTGTGCGGCGGTGACATTTCGAGTGTAGGGGGATCCTGCCAATTTGCCCACTCGCGTTTTCCGGCTCACGCTCTACAAAACGCAAAGGGGCCCCCGAATTCCGCAGGGCCCCCACCAACCGCAGCGCTCAGACCAGGCCCGCTATCGAAGCGCGGTGTAGCGCACGCGGTCTACACGCCATCCGTTGTCCCAGAGGCTAATCTCGGCATACCCGCTTTCTTGCTGATCCCATGGCCTGACGCGGATGAGGTCCGCTAACGGCTCACGCTTGTTGATCCATGAGAACGTGGCGACGTAGCGGGAGGGCGTCAGCTTCTGAATGCCCGTGATCTCGCCCATCGCGAACGACTGGATACAGAACGCAATACTACGGAGCGATCCGTCCGGCTCCAGTGTGCGCATCGGGCTACAGTTGCCGGGAGCGCGGGGCAGCGGCGTAAAGGCCGGTAGCGCGCTCACCTTCTTCATATCGAGAGTTCGTACACACTTACTGCTCGTCTTGCCGCTTGCATCTGCAATGAGGGTGTCAGCGACCTGCCTGAGGAGGCCGAGTTCACCGAGCACGCTGAGCAGCTTTTGTTGCATGTCGGGTGTGTACGTCGGCACATAGTCCTTCGGCACCAGCGGGTCGCAATTACTCATGATCGGGCGCGCGTAGATCTCGAGCGGCGGGTCGTACCGCACGCGCGCGGCAAATTTGTCGGCGACGACCTGCGCTCGCACCCAAGCTCGGGTTGGCGGGGCTTGGGCGGCGAGGTCGGCGGGGATTGAGAGAACCGCGATTGACAGGGCAGATACGAACAGGCTGGCGCGAGAAGGCATAACGCTCCGAATTGAGGGGACTGACCAAGGCCGATTGCGCGCCGCAATACCCACCTCGGCGCGCGACAATCTTGTAACGTCGTAGGACAATCCGTTATGGCGGGATATCCTCCGGTGGAGAGCGCTCCCAACGACAGAGACCGTCCCGCCAGACGGTCAGCCCCTCGCACCGGGCGGCGTCCCGGGGGGATGCCCTGCGGCTCGGACCAGAGCACGCGGGCGCGCGAGACGACGTCGGCGGGGACCTCCGGCGGTGGTCGCAAGACATCGACGTGGCGGCGGGTAGTTGGCATGGGGACAGCGTGCGGTCGCCGCCGGGCGCACGGCAGGGCATTGCGCCGGCAACAGGACCCGCCGCGACCGGGGTTAGCAAGGGGTTAACGGAGGGTTCAATTGCAAGCCCAATTGGCGCGACCTCGTTAGCATTCGTACGGGCCCCGATGGCGCAGTAGACGTCCCGCAAAAGGATGATAGTGAGTCGCTGTATGTTACGAGGCTCGAGGTCTTTGATCTGGAGAAACGGGAAATTCTCGCGACGCAGAAATTCCCAAACATGATTTAGGGATTTCTCGGACCAAACAGGGCGTTCGGTTTCAACTACGCAGAATCGGGCGAGCCGCAACTTGCCGTCTTTCGGCTTTCACTTGACGGCGCGACCAACAAATGACGGGTACCGAGACGGCAACGAGAGTAGAATTGACTCTGGCGGAGCGGCGCCGACGCTTGTCGCTAACGCGGAGTGCGGAGATCTGGATAGTCGGCTGCCATCCCACGGCATAACACGCGTTGCACCACGGGTAGGCCGTATTGTGCCTGGAGAGAATACTGGGAATCACGTCCACGACCTACGCAGAGTTTGGGTGTGTCAACATTTAAGAACGATTAATGGAGAGCTGAATGCGACGACGCGTCGCCTCGCTGCTGGGATGGATGGCGGTGTTCTGGGGTTGCGGAGTATTCCTACGCCTTCATCCGGAATGGACCCGTAGCGTCTTTCGGCCTGCCGCCGTGGGTCTGATCCTCGGCTTTAGTTTTCTTGCCCTAGGGGAGAGGATTCGCCGTTCCTCCATGAGACAGCGCTGGACGCGCGCCGCCTTGTGGCTCCTCGTGGCAGTCGGGATCATACTGATGCTCAGTCGATCAGCATTTCTGAAAACGATGATCGATGGTCACGCGATGACGGCGAGAGTCGCGGTAATTTTGTCCATTGGGTGCATGCTGCTTGGCGTCAACCTGTATCGGCAGAAGCAAGTTGGCGTCAGCAGGTGAATGGCTGTACTTGATGCGACGCTGCTGTGGTCGCAGAGGGAGAGGCGCGACCTCGGCCGCCTTGCAGCTAGCGCAGCCGTCGCTCGTTGCAAGGCCGCTCGTATCTCGCACTCTGCTGGGCGTTGGAAGAAACTCGGAGTGAATGCGCGCGGTGACGTCGACAGTGATGCGGCAGTTTCGCGTACGCCACGGGATCACGCTGTGGTCCGCTGCATCCAGCACGCCTCGCTCATGCCTCAGTGGACACCTCAAATCCGGCCACTGATCGACACCGCAAAACCGGCCACCACGCCGGCGAGCTGAGACGGTTTAGCGGATGCAGCGACCGCGGGATCGTTCACTGCCGAAGTTGCGTGCACCGGCTTCGGGGGCCGCAAGTGAGCCCGTGCGCATGGTGGAGCAGCCGATTCAGCAGCGCGGTGACGGCCGAGATAGACCTGCGACGGCGGCGAGTGACGCCGCAACCGCCGGCCAGGTGTGCGCCGAGCGATGGCGCGGAAGGCTACTTGGCTGCGGTCCGCAACTGAAACGGCATCAGGGCGCCATATCGCTGGTACGTACGCGTCAGCGCCGACGCCATGGCCGGGCTGTTTTCCATGTACGCCCACATGGCGCGCTGTGCCCGCACCACGCGCTTAGCAGGGTCCTTTGACACGGTCGCCGCTTTGGCGCGTTTGGACGCCGCGTCGAACGCCCGCATCATCGGCGAGTTCTGCGTCTCGAACACGGCCCTGTTCACGGCGACGAAGACAAAGGCCTCCACCATGGGGTCGACCGACTCGGGCAGCTCGGAGATGCCGTTGATTCCAGCACAGACGTGCGTGAACAGCGTGTCGCCGGTTGAGGATACGCGATCTGGATAGAAGAACCTCGCCCCGACGCGCTGCAACGTCTTGCTGGAGACCACGGTCCGAGCAGGGACGGTATACCCCTCGATACGCCGCCCCGTCGGTCGCCAATACGATGCGAGCATATAGTACAGCCGCTCGTTGAAGGCCGGGCTCTCGCGCAGCGCGGTGACGACCGAATCGCGAACCACCTGAGGATCACTTCCGTCGGTCACGAGCCGCGCAGCAGCGCCGGGCGTATGCGATGCGATGTACGACACGAATCGACCGTTGGCCTTCAGGAATGGTGCAAGCAGTGAACGTCCTCGTAACGAGTCGGCGTTGAAGCCCACGATGGACGCTGGTCGGCCGTCAGGGCCAGCGATAGTCTCGATACGAACCAGTGATGCGATCTCTGCAGCGATGGCTGCGCGCGGCACAGTGTCGCTCTTCGGGGCTACGATCAGGTTCGTCGCGAGCAGCAAAGCGATTGCAATCAGCCTCAACTCCCTCCCGATAAGTTCTGGACCAGCGATTCGCGTGGTCTGCTTTCCCTGCCGAAGCCGGCCGTCGACCTTCTGTAATGAAATCGTAAAGTATACCGGCGGGCCGCACTTCCGTAATCGAAGCACGTAGCCAGCCGCGGCGTCGAGTGGCTCAAGGCTGTGCTCTCCGGCCCGAGCGCCGACTGGCGCGTAGCGGCGCGAGAGCGAGCGGGCGATCCCCGCGGGAGCGACACTGGAAGGCAGGGTGTTGCAGCTAGGCGGTGCAGCAGGCCTCGAAAGCCGTTGCGACGGCGCACCGCGATCCCGGCGGTCTTGAGATGGCCACGGATCGTCTCGCGGCGGACACCGGTCGCCGCCTCGATCCGGCGGATCGACCAGCCCATTCGCCCAAGCCCGATCATCCGCTGCTGTTTGGTTTCGTCCAAGCCGTTGTTCATGGCAGCAAACGCCCCATCGGGGACGTGCCGCCGTCAACGCCTCAGCTCACGCAGCGTGGCGGCCGGTTTTCAGGTGTCGACTGGTGGCCGGCCACCCGTCCGAGACCGCAGGCACGGTGGTTGGGGCCCATTCGGATTACGTTCGACTACCTGCGCGTAGATCGCCACGTCGTGGCGCATCACCAGTCGACCTGGGACCGGCAGCCGAAGCGCGTGCACGCTCGGGCCATCGAGCTGATTCGGTGGATGAACCAGCAGCTGTCGAAGGCGGTCGCGTACAGTTCCACAGGGAATGCGGTAGTGGACGCGTGCCACGCGCCGTTTCGCCCGCTCGCGAATTCGATGATGATCATTCGTTGTGACCGTCGAGAAACCCATTGTGGTCCCTGCGCGGCGGCGTTCAGCACCACCCGGCGCCGTGCACCACAGGCGAGCGCGGCTGCCGGCCAGCATCTTTCACCCTGTCCTTCGATCTTCACCCCCGTGGGCGCCTCCATTCGAGATCAATGATCAGCGTACCTCGCCGACCAGCTAGCCGGTCCTGGGCGGATCGAGGCCAACATTGGCGTGGCCGCGACGCTGGACGACGCGATGGTCGCCACGGCCCGCCCAAGGCAGCGGCCACGCGAATGCGCATATTCCTGGGAGAGCCGCGAGCGCCTCTTGGCCATCAACTTCGCGACGTAGGTCGCTCTTGCGGCGTTCCCACCGACCGACCCGGCCTCAACTAGCCTGGCCGGCACCGCTGCTGGGCCGGGCGTCCGGCAGCGCGGCGCCCTATACTATCGGTTGGGCACTTGTCGGGCCTACGCGCCCGTTGACCACTGTCACTCGTGTTCCGCGGCGAGCAACGACTGCACGCTTGTCATGCTCTCACCACCGTCCACCCGTTAGGTCGCCATTCTCTCGCGCCGGAGTTGATAATGTTCAGTGGATTGACCGCCTCCACCGACCGCCGTGGCTTTCTCCGACGCGGCAGCGCCGCCGGTGGCCTGGCACTGCTTGCACCGCACCAGGCCGGCGCGGCCGGATCGTCGCCCTCGCCGTTCGACGCGTTGGCGGACGCGAGCGCCGAGCGCGGCCCGGCGGCCCACACGCTGGCCATGGCGGAGCGGCGCTGGGACCTGTCTTGGGTCCAGCCGGTGCGGCGCGCCGAGGACAAAGCCGTGATCGACACCGCCGGGATTAGCGACGGCTTCGCGTTGCAGATCGCCGCGCGCTACCTCGACAACTGCGATGCGGTTTACGGTCGTGGTAAACATCAGGCCCGCGTCGTGCTCAACATTCGCACGCGCGCAATTCCGCTCGCAATGTCAGACGCACTGTGGGCGCGCTTCAACCTCGGCGCCGACTACAGCGTCAAAGATCCGCTCACCGGCGAGAGCGCCACGCGCAATCCGTTTCTCGCGCGCGCGGCCAACGCGCCAGCGTACGAGGTCTCAATACAGGACCTCCAGGCGCGCGGCGCCATCGTGCTCGTGTGCGATTTCGCGATGGGACATCTCGCGACGCGACTGGCGACGAAACTTGGAATCACGGCAGACGCCGTCCACACCGAGCTGCTCGCGGGTTTGATTTCAGGCGCGACGCCGATGCCGTCAGGCATGTTTGGCCTCGCTAAGGCGCAGAATGCCGGGTGTGCGTTTATCGGCACGCCGTAATCGAGCAATCCGCGCCCTTGGTCTTCGTACCGCGAGGAGGCAGTCCGGATGGACAGACACGTCGTCATGAGCGGGTCAGTCGTCAGCTGGCGTTTGGATCGCGCGCGTGACCGCCTCCGGCGCATGCGCGCCGCGATGCGTTAATGCTTTCGCGTGCACCACAACAGGTTCGCGCGATGGCGATGCGGCTGAGCGCGAGTGGACTGCTCGCGTCATGCGGCCTAACGGACCCCGACACCTACGTGCTCAACGTCGACCGCCTTGAGATCGCACGCACGGCTGGATCGTCGGACTCGGTCACCGTGCGTTTCGTCGGCTATGTTGGGAATACCGGGTGCCAAACCCTCAATCGCGTGAAGAATGCCGTGGTGGGCGATTCCATTTGCTATCGTTTCATCGGCAACACGGGTGGGCGCAACTGCTTTCAGAAGCCCATTCCGCTTGCGTACGACGAACGGGTCGCGAGCATGCCGGCGCGCACCGTGCGCCTCGTCGTAATGAATCGAAATCGAGCGCCGCTGACGTTGTCCCTACGACTGCCGCTGCCCTAGGCGTATAAATTGCGCGCGCTGCGGCGATGCCCGGCACTGTCAACACCGATAAGAATTGCGCACTTTTTGGAGTAACCCCGCCGACTGGACAAATAGGGAGTTGGGGTTCGACCTTCGAGGCAGCGCCTCGGAGGTTCTATGCGTGGCAAGACATACCGACGGTTCAGCACCGAGTTCAAGCTCGGGGTCGTGGAGGCGGACTTGGCCGGCGAGGGCAGCATCAAAGTCTTGGCCGCTAAGGCCGGCATCGATCACTCCCTGCCGCACTATTGGCTCAAGAAGTATCACGCTGGCGAATTATCGCTTGATCTCCGACGGAACCTGTCAATGAGTTTGAGACACCGGGTGGGTGGGGTTTACTGAGCGACGTCGTCTGACGGTCGCGGTGTGGGGGGATTGATCCACGCGGCGGTCGGTAGCGCGCGTGGGGTGGGCAGACCATGGACAAAGCGGTCCGGACGCGCGGCGTAGGCGGCGGTGAGGACGTCGGCGCGTGCGGCGTTGCGCGCGTCAGCCAGCTGGTGATGCACGTCGAAGGGTGTGTGCAGCCCGAGCCCGCTGTGGTGATGCTCGGTGTTGTACCAGTGAAAGAAGTCGACGCAGTGCGCGCGAGCGTCTTCGAGCGACCCAAAGCGCGCGGGGAAATCCGGGCGATACTTGAGCGTCTTGAACTGCGCTTCCGAAAACGGATTGTCGTTCGACACGGAGGGGCGCGAATGGGACTTGGTGACGCCGAGATCGGCGAGCAGGTGAGCGACCGGCTGCGAGACCATCGACGATCCGCGATCCGCATGGAGCGTGAGTTGATTGGGTCCGATGTGTTCACGGGCACAACTGGCGGCGATCAGCCGCTCCGCGAGCAGCGCCGATTCGCGCGGCGCGACCATCCAGCCCACGACGTAGCGACTGAACACATCGAGGATCACGTACAAGTGATACCACGACCAGGTCGTGGGCCCCTTGAGTTTGGTGATATCCCAACTCCACAACTGATTCGACGCGGTCGCGAGCAACTCGGGCGCGGTGTACACGGGGTGTCGCCGCTGCGCGCGCCGTTCTCGGATTTCGTCGTGCGCAGCCAAGAGTCGATACATGGTGCGCTCGGCGCAGTGATACACGCCTTCGTCGAGCAGCGTCGCGTACACTTGGGCGGGCGCCAGGTCGATGAAGCGGTCCTCGTGCAACACGTCGAGGATCCGTTGCTGCTCGACGGGCGCCAACGTGCGTGGTGGTGCGCGGCGGGGCAGCGCGCACGTGGGCCGCTCGGCGCGTCGGCGCGCCCGATAGTAGGTCGCCGGCGCGACCCCAAGGCTCGCACAGAGCCCGCGCAGGGACGTCGCCGCCCCGTGCGTCGTG
>NZ_JANPLK010000011.1 GCF_031426495.1 Gemmatimonas sp.
CCCGCGGTTGGGGCCGACTACCCACGCCGATATCAAACTTAATGGTGTGTTTCGTTGTTGGCCCCGGCACTCCGCCAGCTCCACATGTTTGTGCCGATGCGCTCCCCCACTACGCCGGGCTCACGAGGCCGGTCGTCGACCTTACGCGCGCGACGCGCGCGAGGCCCGATCTTTGTCGGCGCCCTCCGAGCGCGCCAGTAACTGTCTACCGAGTCGCGGTGGACGCAGTCGCCGTCCGACTGGGTCGCGTCGCAAGCGGCCGACGTCGTGTTCCGGCCGCACGGCGGCATTATCCTGTCGGAGCGCTGCTGGGTGAAGCACGTCTCGCATTCGGTGCGGGCGCCTTCGCCGACTCGCTGGAAGTGCCTCGTGCTGCCCTCACTTCGAGGGTGAACACGAGCCTGCCGCCGTGCGCGTTCTCGGTGAGGGCCTGCTGACGGAGGACGGCGCGCACGACGGCGCAGCGGTGCCCCTTTAGTCGTCTTTCCGGTCTTGCTGCACGTAAGCGTCGCAAGTTCCAGCAGATAGTCGAATAGACCCCAGCACTTAGCATGCACTATTTCGATTACGGACCCGAGAGGACGCGAAACAATTCGAATATGATGGTCGCGGTCGCGACGGTCGCTAGCGTAACCATCGCTAGCTGGATTTGCGGCGGGTCGGTAGGCCGGACGCGCTGCCAGAATCCGCTATTCAGCACCCACATTGGATGGCCGATCAAACCGGCCAAGATTGAGCCGACAAGCCAGGCTGAAGCCGACAGTTCTTTCCGGCGTGTGTAGCCGCAGCGTAACGTCGCCATGTGTAGAGTCAATGCCGCGAGGGCGAATACAAGATAGACGACGAGAGTGAAGGCGAGTGGCTCAACTTCGAAAACGTCGCCGACAGAGGTCGACGCCGATCTCACACCGCGTATCGCCCCGAGAGTCGACAGGCCGTAGAACGAGACAACGTACGCGAGAGTGGTAGCGAATCTTGCACTCGCGCGCTTCATCGAAGTCGCCTCGAAGCCGGTTAGTTAAAAGCGCAAGAGCCGCAGTGGCAGATTCTGCGTATTTCGGCGATGTCGATCACTCGTTTCGGACCTAAGCGATCACGCATTTAGGACCAAGTCGATCACCCGTTTCGGTTGATGTCGATCACTGGATGAGCGGACGCCACGGGATCAGTTAAGCGGTCGGCTCGGGAGTCGTGTCGGTGCTGGCGAGACGGCGGAGGGAGCCGCCGGTCAGGGTGAGGCGGTGCGCATGATGCACCAGGCGGTCGAGGATCGCGTCCCCGAAAGTGGCGTCGCCGATCATGTCGTGCCAGTGCTCGATGGGCAGTTGACTGGTGATCAGCGTGGCGCGCCGGCCGGCGCGATCTTCGATGAGTTCGAGGAGATCGCGCCGTTCGCGGTCGCCAAGCGGCGCGAGCCCCCAGTCGTCGAGGATGAGGAGATCGGTTTTGGCGAGTGTCTGCATCACCTTGCCGTAGGAGCCGTCCGCGCGCGCGTGCACGAGCTCTTCGCTCAAAAGGCGGGGCAAGCGCACGTAGCGCACGCTGTGCCCTTGGCGACACGCACTCTGGCCGAGCGCGCAGGCCAGCCATGATTTTCCCGTGCCCGTGGGCCCGACGATCAGCAGCGTCTGGTGTTGCCGGATCCACTCGCCGCCGGCGAGCTGCAAAACGCGATGGCGGTCGAGGCCACGCTTGGCGCGAAAGTTTACATCCTCGATGCACGCGGCGTACCGCAGCCGCGCAAGTTGCAAGAGTCGGGTGAGTCGCCGGTCGTGGCGCACGGCATGTTCGCGCTCGAGGAGCAGCGCGAGCCGCTCCTCAAACGACAGCGCGACGAGATCGGGGATTGCGCGCTGCTCGTCGAGCGCGGCGGCCATGCCCGGCAGTTTGAGCGCGTGTAGCGACGCGAGCGTTTGTTCGATCAGCATAGCGATTCCGGACGGGAGCGGACGAGGGGACGATCATCGGCGAAGAGATCGGTGGGGGGCGTGTCGTAGTAGCGCGGCCCGCGGATATGCTCGTGCGAGGCGGGCAGGCGCGTGGTGATGGCATGCGATTCGAGCGGGTCGGTGTCCAGATTTGCCGCGAGGATCGACTTGACGGAGCGATAGGCGATGGTGCCCGCGGCGACGGCGCGCGCACACGCCGCTTCGAGGCGGACCGCGTCATAACGGCGGCGCAGCGCCAGCAGGCCGAGACACGCGCGATAGCTCTGCTCCGGATGCGGCAGCCGGCGCAGCAAGCCTTCGATCAGCTGGCCGGTCGCTGGGCCATTGCTCGCGCCCCACGCGATCAAGCGCGACGGCGACCAACCGCTTCAGCTGCCGATTCTCCTCCTCGAGCGCCTACAGTCGCGTGGCCTCGGTCGCCTGAAGGCCGCCGCACTTCTTCTTCCAGCGATATAGCGTTTGCTCCGTCACCCCGTGCCTGCGGACGAGGACAACCATCTTCGCTCCCGCAGCCGATTCGTGCAGCACCGCGATGATCTGCTCGTCCGTGAACCGGCTCTTCCGCATCCGTTCTCCTGATGAGGACTGACAGAATACTTGGATCAGCTTTCGGGGGTCACGTCAGCGCGGTACTACAACGCTTGCTCGGAATAGCGGCTACTGCATTACGCTCGAAGCGCGCGCTCAACGGCGCCTCATCAGATGAACCTGGAAGGGAACTCTCGAATCTGAGCAGACTGCGACCCTAAGGCTGTCTCGTGAGTTCGCAAGCGGCGGTTCTAGCGCCATCCGATCAGGCATCCTGTAGAGACGAGAGGAGACACGCCGCTCCCTGTAGGGCCGAATACGTACGATGCGGAAGTATCCGACGCGGACTCGCCATGTACTTTCTTCTTGGCCCAATCATCGTCTAGCGCGCGATAGCAACGACACCCTCGTGTGCGCGCCACTTACGGGGCGACGTTCACTGCTGCGACGCGAGACCTCGGGATGTTCAAACGAGTGGCATGTCGCGCGGCGCTCGACCTGAGAGGCTGACGGAATGCGGACAACTGAACGATGATGGCAGAGGAATGTTCGATGACCTCACCTCTACACAGAGATGAACGTGAAGCCAGGATCGAGCGAACTACGTTTGACGCAAAAGACGAGAGTCGTAGCTGCCCTGATGGCGCTCAATCTTTTTGCGCCAGCAGTCGTACGGGCCCAAGAGGAGCCCTCCGCCGGCAGCACTCATGCGTTCGTTCTCAGTGTTCCAGTTATGTCCTGCACTTTCGACGGCAACGCGCCGTCTAACGGCGCCGTCGAGGAACGCGCACCACGCGGTGCGAAGTTTCAATTCGTGCAGTCGGTGAAGAACAATGAGACGGTAGTGATCCAGTTTCTTGACTACACCGGCAAGTCATCGGCCTCGAAATCGCTCTTCTTGAGTCTCAACGCGCCGAGTACAACAGATTCAGACCGCTACTACTTTTGTCTCAGTCGAGCAAGATTCGACAGATTCTCACGCCGAGCGTTCGCGACTGGCCCACGCTCAACGGAGCTGGCCGTAGGTGCACTCGTCCTTCCAGTTAAGCTGCGACCGGGTACGGCGAGTGGTGCCGGGTTCGACTTCGCGAATGATGTAGCCTTCGGTACGTCTGCCGGTGCGCGAATGCGGATTCTTGATCATCGCGAGCTCTTCGTTAGTCTGCTGGTGGGTGTGGCGCTCTCTTCTGTCTCGTTGACAGCCGAGAACACGGCAGATGCGCTCACCACAACAACGGATCGAGCCGCTTTCACTTGGACGACCGGGGCGATGATCGAAGCGAATAAGTTCCAATTGGGAGTCTTCATCGGACAGGATCGCATTTCGCAACCTAAGGCAGCCAATTGGGCGTTTCAGGGCAAGACGTGGTTCGGCCTAGGACTCGGATACGCTCTCTTTGGAGCAGCACCTGCACAACCCGCTCGCACACAGTAAGCAGCGGAGCCGTACCTTCGCCCTCGATACTCGTCGAGCAGCAGACAGCGACCGTCGGGCCTGAGATGTGCGAGGTGCTACATGCGCACGCCGATTTCCGGATCGCGCCTTTCCCTTCCTGACCTCTCTCAGTGAACGGACGGGACCACTACGCGACTCTATCGCGGCGCGTCACGCACACTGCGTTGCGAGGGCCAGCATGCACCACTATCCACGACGCGGCGAAGTGGTTTGTGGCGACAGACGTTCGGCTCCATTCCGCAGCACTGCCGACGCAATGGTTCAAAGCACATTCTCGACGCACCACGTTTGCTCAAAGGTTCCTGATGATGAGCCGTTGGCCCGGCCACATTATCGCAAGCAGTAGTTCACACACTCTTAGTGAGGAGATCGTGCATGAAGCGTTTAACAGTATTGGTAACGACCTTGGCCGCGGCGATGTTTGTCGCCATTGCAGGGTTGCCAAGCGTGTCGGTTGCACAGCAGGAAGTGCCATGTGGGGATGAAATGGGATGCGGAGGTGGAGGCGGGGATGAAGGAGGCGGAGCGCCGTGCGTTTCGGGAACAGTACGCAGAACATACCTCTGCAGTTGGTGTCGGAACGACACCCGTTGGATCAGCTTCCCTACGCACTACGAGATTGTTTGGCAGGGTGACGGCACCCTCATTACGAAGACCTGCCAGAACGGAAGCTGGCAGGAGTCTTGGAGTGGCCTTCTATGCGGTGCCTGCAACCAACGGTAGGACTTTCTCACGCAAGCCGGTTGGCGAAGTAAGCTGACAGGATTTGCAGTGAGTTAAATCGGGCCAACGTCTCTTCACATTCAAATCCGCAATGCAAGTACCTTACGTCATACCCGCACTACTTGCCGTGTCACTCTTTGCCGGCTGCGCTGAACAGCAAAGCGGACTTCCAGAGGGCCGCGTAGTTAGCTCACTCTCGGAGCTGGGGACGGACTCCACGCTTGGTACTCCCGCCATTCCGACGGCATACTGTAATACGACACCGACGCAGGTCCGCGAGTATTTCACGCGACGCGTACTGTCCCCAGAACTCACAGATGCTGATGTCGCTACACTGTTCGGAAGTTCGGGAGCCATCACGATTTCATCAGTGGATAACAGCGCAGACGGTTCGGTCTATTCGACGATGTCCTCGCGTACGGCCCTGCTCGTGAGACGATTCAGCGGATCTCTGATTGATACAGTCGCCATGATTGCGGACACGATCCCCGTGGTTCGCTTAGTCCACCATCCATCATTCGGTACGGTGATCGCAGCGGAGGGTAGGCGCCAGCTGCTACGCCTTTCGGGCACGTCTGCTTCCCCCCTCGGTCCCGAGACGCCTACCCCGTTTAGCGACTTCGCGATTGGCGACGGATATATCATCGGCAGTGTTGCCACAGTTGGCATCGAGCGCGAACGCGCTGACAGCACGAAGGGATATCCGACTGCGTGGCGTTGGACGAAGGGGGATAGCGTCTGGCGGCCGATCATGCTGCCCTCGGCTGCTGGCGGCTGGCGCGCTCGCCTTGGATTACCTGGACCGAATCACACACGAGTGCGCGTTCTTCGATCCGGCGCGTTCGCAATACTGTACGTCGCCACTGGTTTGGTGGATATTTATGCTCAGTCTGGCGAGCCGCAGCGACGGTTGCAGGTTTGCACTTCTGCGGCTTATCGTCGAGCGCTCGCTGCGCAGTTTGAAGCAGGCCGCAATGGCCTCCGTCAGCAAGGATGGGACTTTGCGGCAGCCGATATCGTCGATGACGTGAGTGGTAGCGTGACCGTGCTTTCGATCTATCGGGGCACCGGCGTCAATGGGCAGTTGACGCATGTGAGCGGTCGGGGCACCCAGCATATTCAGGCGCTCGCCCGTCCCCGCGTTCGGCTCCCGTTGAATTCTCGCTTCGGCACGTCGCCAGATCAACTACTCGCTATTGCGCCGAAGGGTCGCCTTGTCGATATCGAGCTGAGACAGTGAGGCACTCGTCGAGACGGTGGCTGACGGCATCACTCCTTGTGCTCTTCGCAGCGTGTCATGAGAAGCAGGGCGCAAGTGAGGACCTTTTGGTTGAGCTGGTGATCCCGCCGAGCGTGATCAAAGTGGATACGGCAACTGCGCTCTTGATTGAGTACGGCGCCGCATTGTGCCCCGCTTGCAGGCAGTACGCTATGCAGACGTCACCGAATGTGACCGAAGGATTGGAACTCGCCGGACGACTGCGCACTCTGTACATCGAGCATTCCATCGATCCGCTCGAGGGACAGATATTTGATTCGGTCACGTGTAGCGGAAGTCCTTTAATGGTTGCATTTCGACGTTTCTACGAGACGCGACCAGGAGAGAACGTGCGAACGCGTGATGCGTATGTTGCACATGCTAGTGCCATTTTCAAACGGGATACGTTTGGCCTTCGAATGTGCATGGACTCGTCTGCGGTTCGGGAACAACAGACTTCGTTGGTAGAGCAAGGACGCCGCATCGGCGTAACGGGAACGCCAACCTTCTTCCTAGGAGTTTTGCTCCCCACCGGACAATTTCGTGGGTGGCCATCCATCGGTTTGGACCGCGAGAGCTGGATCACTTCGACCTTGGCGAAGACCGAAGGCACGAAGCAGAGCCGCAAGCTGCGGAAACCATCGCTTTAGATTCTTTCAATCATGAACTTTCCTTCGGGCGCGGTACGGCGGGCACGCAGTCTTCGGTCGCTACTCCTCCCTGCCATGCTTCTCGCCCCTGCAGGATCGATTGGGATGCTGTGGCATGCTATCATGAGCGCGCCTCCGCCTGGTATCGCGCCAAGAAGCCAAGTGTTGGAATGGGGCGCTGCGCGTCGAGACGCGAGCCCATTTGTCGGGTTGAGCGTTAACCGTCCTCAGGTCGCTGCCGCCAACACTGCGCTGCAACGTCGCGGGACGGGACACGCAGTGGGTGTGCTCTCTGTTACCACGCTCGTGGACTATGGAGGCAGACGAGGGACGCTTGCCGTCGGCATCGCGACCGAGGGCTTTTTTAGGAGTCGGCTACTGCTGGACACTCCCATCGACTTGGCACGTGCGGATCGACCGTTCGTCGTTCTTTCAGACAGTTTGGCGACGACGGTAGCATCTCGCGGAGGTACGTCGATTACGGTCAACGGGGTCGCTTTTGCCGTTCGAGGACGTGCACGAAGGGGATTTCGCGGACTTGAGGCCGCGCAGAGCCAGCACGTATGGGTGCCAGACAAGTTTGCGGGATTGATCGATGCGTCCTTGCCGACGTCATTCGACGCCCCCCGGTCTGCGTCGTTGTCCGGGGCGTTGTTGCTTCCCGAAGGCGTGAGCGTGCCGTCCGACCCCCTTGCTGACCTCGATGCGCTTCCGGGCTATGTATCCGGGCCGCTAGTGGGCAGGCCGATAACCGGACTTGGGCGAGCGACGGCTATCATCATGCTTGAAGCGGCTCCGCTTTTGCTGAGCGGTGTGGCCACGCTATTCGTGGCCGCCGTGTTTACGCTAGTTCTCGCGGGCGCGAGCGAAACGAACGTCACTGCCCGCGCCACAGCCCTTCGGCTAGCGCTAGGCGCCTCGGCGAGCGATCTCCTAAGGGAAGAGTTAGCGAGATATGCACTTCTGGCACCCCTTCTCGGCGTGAGCTCTGTTCTATTCGCTGTTGGGGGCACATTCGCGATAGCGAAAAGCTTGGGCGTCGCCTCCTTGGTCAGCTCGCAAGTCGCGCTTGTCGGTGTCTCCATTCAGTGCGTCTTGGTCCTAGTACTGATCTGTGTCCGGCTTTCGATTACTCTTGCGTTCTTTCACAGCATCGACCTGTATCGCACGGTTCGACGGCGCGGTGCGTTTCGTACTGCCAGCCCGCTTTCCGGCGGCCCCGGGCTTCTACTCGTCGCGCAAGGGGCACTATCTGCCGGAGCGCTGCTGCTTGTCATCCCGCTTCTCGTAGCTCGCGGCGGCGACGTGCTTCAAGACCTTCTGCGACGTTGGCCCGCCGATCTCGTCATTATGCACATCTCGCCGGCGCCCGGCATCACTGAGCGCCGCGTGCTGGATGTCGCTATTTCCGCACGGAACGCGATACGTCGCAGTCCCGTGGCACAGACCGTCGGTGTGACTTCGTGGCTGCCAGGCGTATCCGGTGGAGGGATGGTACCAGTGCTTCATAAGCACAGCGGTTACGTAGACAGCGCACGCGTTCAAATCGTTGTCGCTGATTCCTCAGGGCTCGCTCTTACGGCAGCTGAAGCACCGCCCACGCAGTATGAGTCGGAGAATGGTCCGTTAATCGTAAACGCAGCCGCACGCGTCGCGCTTAACTTTCCGGCTTGTGGACAGCCAGGTTTGCTTCAGATCGGGGGACCAGACGTTTCAGTTCGCCGTGTTCAGCCCTCGTGCTTGTCGGCGAGATACGTTCCGGGCTCAGAGAGCGAGCAGCCACTGATTGCGACGGGTGCCCCCTCTGATTTCGATGGACTCAACAGCGCGTTGATCATTGCTAAGCTCGCTCCCGGTGCAGCGATTGGGGATTTGGATGCGGTGCTCGTGAATGCATCCTTGGCAGATGTCAGCTCACCGATCTTCGTGACTGATGCGACGCGACAGGCGCAGCGAAATCGTTTTGTTCTTGCCATACTGCTATTGTTCGGCGGCATTAGCGGTGTCGCTATGTTGTTGAGCACGGCTCGGGCCACCGGGCAGTTGGTTGCTGACATGCAGCGATCCTCGTTGGCGGTACGCTTTGCTGTTGGAGCGCCAATTGCTGTTTTGATCGGAGCGGTACTGCGCCGACCGGTGCAACTCGTGGCGCTAGGCTCCACCATTGGAGTGACTCTCGTCATCGCGAGCGGCGTGTCCCACAGCGAGGGAGCCTCTGTGGGCGCAGCGCTCGGTACTGCAGTCGCGGTGGTCGCGATTTTTATCTTGGGAGCGCTCCCTCAACTTCTGCGTATGCAGCGCTATTCACACACTTCCGTCCTGCAGAAGGACCATTAGGAGATGTCCATGCACCTCATTATTGCACTCTTGGCTTTGCTTGCCACGTCCTCGGCGCCGACGCAACCGGCGCCCGGTAGCGTCGGGTGCAAGTGGCGCCTCCGGGTGTTGGCTTCCGCTACGGATAGCAAGGTCCTTGCGACCGCCACTGGCCCGGCGGACTCATTGACGCTCGTCGGAGCGCAGAACAATCGAGTCGCGGCCCTTCGGCTCCCACCAAACATTTTGTCATCGCTCGAGCAGCGCAGCGGACCCATCCAGGGACGCGTGCTTGAGATCTCTGTAGGTGATTCCGTCGTGAGGCGTGCTACTCTAACTGGCGCCACTTTTCCGTCGCTGCTTCCGGTGGCGGAAGCATCAGCGATACGAGGTAGTCAAAAGTTACGGGGCTGTCTGCAAGCCGCCGCGAAGCCGTGAGCGACCGAGGCCGCGAACGCTCATCGACGGAGCCAGTGCTCAGCACAAGCCGCTTTGCTCGCAACGACGAGGCCGTACATCGAGCGGGCGGATGGCGTCGATTCGCGACACGTGGATTCGCTATGCTCGGCGTTTCATTGATGGTCGCCGCTGCGCTTCTTGCGCGAGCAGTCTATGGAGCACCGGTAAAGATCGCGCCAACTGAGCTTCACACGGTCAAATTGGTCGGCCAAGTGCGTTGGACCGTCCCCGCCGCCGCCGAGCTGACACGTGGCCAGGTCGAGATCGTCGCCTTGCCAGCCGCAGGACGTGTGGATCGACTTTGGCGCCGCGTTGGTGATAGCCTCTCGGTTGGGGACTCCATAGCCGCCTTTCTCAATCCGGAACTCACCGCATCGCTGTTTGATGCAGAGCAACGCCTGTTGCAAGCACGTGCCGATCATGAGGCTCAATCCAACGCAGCCCGAATTGAGCAACTCAAGCTGGACGACGATGTTGCCACTGCACGAACTCAGTTGCGGCGCACCCAGCAGCAGCTCCAGCTCATTGATCTGCTTATACCGAGACAGCTTGCTAGCGCGACCGAGCGTGAGCAGAGTCTTTATGAAGTTCTGATGGCGACAGAGCACTTAGATCGCGCGGGACAGCGGAGAGAGCTCACTATTTCCGCCGCCGCAGCTCTCGCACGCTCCCGCTCGGACCAGCGCATCGCACTTGCGCGCGCGGTGGATCTGTGGCGCACTCGAATTGATCAGTTAACTATCCGCGCAGCCGGGCGCGGAGTTGTCAGCGACTTGTTCGTGGAGCCGGGACAATGGATCACGCAGGGCTCGCCAGTACTGCGGATTCGAACGGGTGAGGATCTTTTCGGCGAGGTAAAGCTCAGTGACATCGATGCAGCTGACGTTCGGGCAGGAAATGCTGTCATCGTGCGGTTTCGAACAGATTCCGCCGTTGGATCGGTGATTGGTGTCGATCCTGTAGCGAAGAGCGGCGTGGTAGCAGCCCGCTTCAGGGTTCCTAGAGCGACCGGCGATGCGCCTAAGGGCGAGTCGCTTGCAGACGTCGACATCGTGACCGCATCTAGTTCGAACGTGCTTATCGTCAACGCCCCCGTTGGGGCACGGAGTAACACTTCCGGACGGGCGCTTGTTCTCGGCTCTGATCGGTCACACGCCGCGTGGCGGGCGGTTCGCTGGGGGCGTCGAACAGGCACGATGTTGGAAGTGCGAGGTGGCTTGAACATTGGCGAGATCATCATTATCACCTCGGACTCCCCTACCCTGCAAGCACCCTCCCTACGGGTTCGGATCGGCGCATGATCGGAGCTACCATAGTCCTTCGTGATCTTTCATTGATATATGAGACATCGCGGATTCGTACGTCCGCAGTGACGAACCTTACTCTGACAATTGCGGCCGGCGATTATTGTGCGGTGATAGGGGAATCGGGCTCCGGCAAATCTTCGCTACTTGGAGTGTTGGCGCTATTGCAGCGACCCACTTACGGCTCTTACGATCTTGACGGGAGAGATTGCTTGACGCTGACAGCTCGTGAGCGCGCACAAATGCGTGCGACGGCCATTGGTTTAGTATATCAGAGCAGTAACTTGGTGCCAGAGTTGACCTTGCTCGACAATGTTGCCTTGCCAATGCGCTACGCCCGAGTCAATAAAGAGGAGAGAGTCGCACGTGCTGCCGCGGCATTGGAGTCGGTGGGACTCGGCCATCGACTCAGTCACTTTCCAGATGAAGTGTCGGGCGGACAACAGCAGAGAGCGGCGATTGCTCGTACTATTGCGCAGAAGCCCCGCTTGCTGCTTGCAGATGAACCCACGGGTAATTTGGACTCCGAGAGCGGAGCAGAAGTCATGCGGCTTCTTGGGGAGCTGAACGCGGAGGGAACGACTGTGGTGCTGGTAACGCACTCTGAGGAGTATGCGCAGCGAGCGCGCAAACGAGTGCTCATGCGCGACGGCGCGGCTGTTCAGATCGGCGAATAGAGTCTGGCCCGAACGCCTCGTGCCGACTCGGATCACCCTTGCTTCTCCTCGCCGGAGGTCCAAACCTCCGGGCGTGAGAGCCTATTCTGGTTCAACCCGAGGCGACTCAAGATGGTCCGGACGGCCGGGGCGGTGAGACGCTCACGCGTCGCGTTGTTGACCTCCAAGGTCATACGTCACGTCCTCCAACTCCAATTCTGCCGCCGGATCGTGCTGACTGAACGCGACCAATGCCCCAAGCGCGATCAGGGGCTTCCCCGCGCCGACGCCAGCTGCATATCGCAATAGGCTGTGCGTATGAAGCACATCGACGAGTATCTGCAATACCACCGCGGCCTTGATCGCGCCGCTGCGCCGTTCACCTCGAGCGGACGTGGAAGCGTTCCAGAACGAGTGTGAGCCCTCGGCTCCTCCCGGTCGCGCTGACGACGACCCTGTTCGTGCGCATCTCGCTGCGGGGATGCGGCAGCCCACGTTGCCGGATATTCGTACGCCCCCTTGATCTGACCGTGCGCGAGTCCGCCATCAACTGCGGGGCCTTCCCCATCGGTCAGGTCTTCGATCCGGACCCTCGGTGGACACCCAAAACCGGCCACTCGTGGACACCTGAAAACCGGCCACCACGACCGATGAGCTGAGGCGTTGACGGCGGTAGCGGTGAGTGTCAAGATAGTTGTCGTATGACGTTCTATCCCGCGACGCCGGTGGCGCTCGCGGATCGTGCATCATTCAAGTACACTGTCGTCGGGCGCGACCAGTCGCGGGTGTTCCCGCGCCAGCGTTCCGGATGCTGCGTGCGCGCGGTCTGATACACCGTCGCGCGCTGCGCGAGGATCGCGA
>NZ_JANPLK010000012.1 GCF_031426495.1 Gemmatimonas sp.
CTGGCGTTCAACGACTCTGACCCCTTGAACCGCTGACCCCTTGAAACACCCGAGGTATCGACTGTTGGCGCCAAAGCGGTCTGATACATTCCCTCATGGCCATGCCCGACACCTCCCCGCGACGCGATCTCTACAGCCTCACGCGCGCTGAGCTCCAGCAGCAGCTGGTGCACTGGGGCCTCAAGCCCGTGCATGCCAACCGGCTGTGGAGGTATTTGTACATCGACCTCGCGTCGTCGCTTGACGAGATGCCCGAGCTGTTGCCCGCGTTGGCCGCTCGTCTGCGAGAAGAAATGACACTGGGCGTACTGCCCACGACGCTCGAGACGGCGTCGACCGATGGATTTACGCGAAAGTATCTGCTGTCGCTCCCGGACGCCGCCACCATCGAGACCGTGCTGATGCGCTTCACCGGGCGCGTCACCGCCTGCGTGAGTTCACAGGTGGGCTGCGCCATGGGGTGCGTCTTTTGTGCGACGGGACAGATGGGGTACACGCGTCATCTCACGCCGGGGGAAATCGTCGCGCAGGCCGTGCATGTGGCGCGCGTGCTGCGCCGCGAGGCGCCCGCCGGCGCGGTGATGCGTCAGACGCGCCATGGGCTCGGCACTCGCCTGCGTAACCTGGTGCTGATGGGGATGGGCGAGCCGTTGCACAACTACGACGCGGTGATGCAGGCGATCGACATTTTACTCGATCCTCATGGTCCGGCGCTGGCCGCCGAGCGCATCACGCTCAGCACCGTGGGTGTCGTGCCGGGCATTCTTCGTATGGCCGAGGAACAGCGTCCGGTACATCTGGCGGTCTCGCTTCACGCGGCTACGCAGGCCGAGCGGGCGGCGCTGGTGCCCTCCGCACGCAAGTGGCCGCTCGACGAACTGATGGCCGCGTGCCGTACGTACAGTGCGACGACCGGCCGCCGCATCTTTTACGAGTGGACATTGATCGAGGGGCGGAACGACGGCGTAGACCAGGCGCGCGCCGTAGGTGTGCTGCTGCGCGGGTTGCCGGCGCACGTAAACCTCATTCCGCTCAATCCGACCAGTGGCTACGACGGCGCGCCCACGCGTACCGAGGCGGCGACCCGCTTTCAGCAGGTGCTGGCGGAGGAGTTCGCGCTGCCGAGTACGGTGCGCCAGCGGCGCGGGATCGACATTGCGGCCGGCTGCGGGCAGCTGGCGGTGCAGGCGCGCTGAGTGGAGCGAGCGGTGCTGTGCGGCACCAAACCGCGCGTTAGAGCGCCACGCTAGGACCCGGTCGTCGGACGGGCAGCGCTCCGGCGCCGAGATGCGGTGTCGACAGCATCCGACGGACGACACCGTCGCTGCTTCATACTCGGGCCAGCGCGAAACGCGCTGTATCGTATCTCGCGCAGTGCATGAAGCCGTGCACAGGGCTGAGCGCACGCCCCGCGCCTGACGCGAGCTCGCCGGCCGACCTCTTGACGAATCGAGCATTGGGGCCGACCGTTGTGATTCCTCCATCAGGAGTTTCCATGATCGTCAAGGGCATGGCAACACGTCTCGCGCGTTTTGTACGACGTTCGGCATCAGTGATGGCCGGTGGGGCGATCGTCGTCGCTGTCGGTGCTACGTCCGCGATCGGCGCGCAGACTGCGAAGCCGGTGGTGAACGCCAGCAGGAGCGCTCCGGTCCTCTCGCCTGAACTGCAGAAGGTGAAGGCCGCGTTGGACAAGTATCAGGACCCCGTGCTCGCGGTGCACGACGGGTATCTCTCGACGCTGGGTTGCGTAGAGTATCCCCGCGGCGGCGGCGAAGGCAGCATGAAGTACGTCGCCGGTGGCATGGGCGTGCACTTTCTCAATGGCGCACTGATTGGGCCCGCGCTCGATCCGGCGAAGCCGCAGGTGCTGATCTACGAGATGGATGGCGCGAAGCTCAAACTCGCCGCCGCGGAGTGGTTTGTGCCGGTGGAAGCGGTCAAGTCGGTGCCCAAGATCTTCGGTCAGACGCTTGACGGACCGATGGCGGGTCACAAGCCAATCATGCCCGACGGACTGGTGCACTACGATTTGCACGTGTGGTTGTGGAAGAACAATCCGGCCGGCGTGTTCTCGTCGACCAACCCGAGCGTGAAGTGCCCCAAGGGAGCATATTCGTTTGCTGAAGACGCCCCCAAGATGGTGATGCGGAAAATGAAGTAGCGGTGCGCGGGGCGCTCCAACCTTGCGTTGCTGCTGACAGGGCTTTCAAAAATCGTGGCCATGGCTCGCTGCGCTCGCTGGCCACATCCTTTGATATGCCGCTGCAGCAGAGCGCAGCATTAGGTCGCGCGGCGCAGCCGGAGCGGGCCTCGCGTGAGGCCCGCCAACACCGCTGCTGGTGCAATCTCCACCGATCCTTGCGTAATGCGCAGTGCGCCCGCGAGTGCCAGCTCGGCGGCGACCGCGCGAATCTGTGGCATGAGGTCACGCCAGTGCGCCGGTGCCAATGCGCGCGCGACTTCGCTGGGGCAGATGGAGGCATCGGCCTCGCGCGCATCAAGCAGCTGCGTGATCATGTCGACCATCGCGTCGTTCGTCATGCGGCGCTCAGAGCACCGGCCGCCGCTGGCCGTGCCCCGTGGCCTGCTCGAAGGCGTGCGCCAACTGCAACAACGCCCAGTCGCCGCGCGGCTTCCCCACGATCTGCGCGCCGACGGGAAGTCCGTTGGCGCTGAAGCCGGCGGGCACGCTGATGGCGGGGCACTGCATGAAGGTCACGTACCACGCGCTGCGCATCCAGTCGATGTAGGTCGGCATCGCGATACCGGCCACCGTGGTGGGATACTCGGTGGTGATGTCGAACGGCTCCACCTGCGTGACGGGACAGACGTACGCGTCGTACTTCGCGAAGAATTGCGACACGTGCCGGTACATCTGCGCCTGCCGCGCGTTGGCCTTGGCGACATCCACGGCGCCCTGTCGTTCGGCTTCAGCGATCTCCCACTTCACGGTGTCCTTGAACAGTGTGGGGTTGTCGCGCGACAGCTTCGCATAGCTGGTGTGGTAGGTGAGATGCCGCAGGGTCGGGAACGCGTCGTCGACGCCGTTGAAATCGGGCTCGGCGTCTTCCACGATGCAGCCCATGTCGAGGAACGCTTGTCGGTTGGCGTTCAGCACGCGCGTGATTTCCGGCTCGAACGGCAAGCCGCCCATGTTCGTGAACCACGCAATGCGCTTGCCTTTCATGCTCGCGGCCAGCGGTCGGCGGAAAATGGCCGGGTCATCGGCGAGCGACGTGGGATCGGGCGCGTGCACACCGGCGATGGCGCTGAGAAAGAGCGCCACGTCTTCTACAGAACGTGCCATCGGACCGCTGGTGCTAAGCGGCGACCACGAGCCGTCGTCATCGGGCACGCGTCCCGGCGACGGACGAAAGCCGACGATGTTGTTCCACGCCCCCGGATTGCGCAGCGAGCCACCAGTGTCGCTGCCATCGGCGATCGGTAGCAGGTTGCAGTTGAGCGCGCAGGCCGCGCCACCACTCGAGCCGCCCACGGTCTTCTGTAGGTTGAACGCGTTGCGCGTGGCGCCGAATACCGCGTTAAAGGTGTTCGAGCCGGCGCCGAACTCCGGCGTGTTGGTCTTGCCGATCGTGATCGCGCCGGCGGCGCGGATGCGCTGCACAATCAGCGCATCGGTCGTCGGCACGTTGTCCTTGTACAACAGGGAGCCCTTGGTGGTGCGGATACCTGCCGTATCGACGAGATCCTTGTGTGCGACTGGCAATCCGTGCAGCGGCCCAAGCGGCGCACCGCGCGCCTGACGCTCATCGGCCGCTTTCGCCCATGCCCGCGCCTGCTCCGGTACCAGCGTGACGATGGCATTGACCGTCGGGTTCACGCGCTCGATGCGCGCGAGGTGCGCCTCGAGCACTTCGCGGGCCGACACGTTCTTCCGGCGAATGCGCGCCGCGAGTTCGGTAGCGGAGAGCGACGTGAGCTCGTCGGCGGGGGTGCTATCGAGCACGGCCATGGCGGGGGTGTTCGCGGAGAGCGCGTCCGGGAGCGCGCCGGTCACGGCGGCGGCACCGAGGAGTTGCGTGAAGGTGCGTCGGGAGAGGGAATCGGTCATAGGGAGGCAAGGGAAAGGCGTGACCGAATATGCGTCACGAGCCTTGGAACGCGAGGTCGATCCGCGAAAGGACTGTGTCTAGCCGCTCGTGCCGATAACCGGTACGTTGGCCCGACCATGATCGACATCCGTGCAACCCCGCGGCGGTGACGGCCAGCCTTCCGCTGCCACTACGGTCGGCGCTGGCCGACCGCTACCGCCTCGAGCGCGAGCTCGGTGCGGGAGGCATGGCGACGGTGTATCTCGCGTTCGATTTCAAGCACGATCGCAAGGTCGCGATCAAGGTCTTGAAGCCGGAGCTCGCGGCGGTGCTCGGCGCCGAGCGCTTCATCGTTGAGATCAAGACCACGGCGGCGTTGCAGCATCCGCACATCCTGCCGCTGTTCGACAGCGGCAGTACCGGCGGCTTCCTCTACTACGTCATGCCGTACATCGAAGGCGAGACGATCCGCGAGCGGCTGAATCGGGAGACGCAGTTCGGCGTGGAGGACGCGGTACGCCTGGTGCGGGAAGTGGCGGATGCATTGGACTACGCGCATCGCCACGGTGTCATTCACCGTGATATCAAGCCGGAGAACATCCTGCTTCACGACGGCCGGGCGATGGTCATGGACTTCGGCATCGCGTTGGCGGTGAGCGCCGCGGCCGGCGGTCGCTTGACGGAAACAGGATTGTCAGTTGGCACGCCGCACTACATGAGTCCCGAGCAGGCGACAGCGGAAAAGGTGATCAGCGGTCGGTCCGATGTGTATTCGCTGGCGACGGTGCTGTATGAAATGCTCACCGGCCATCCGCCGTACACTGGCGCGAGCGCGCAGCAGATCATCATGAAGATCATCACCGAGCCCGCCGAGCCGGTCACGAAGTATCGCAAGTCGGTGCCGGTGAACGTGGCCTCGGCACTGGCAACGGCACTCGAAAAGCTGCCGGCCGATCGATTCGCGAGTGCCCGTGTCTTTGCCGATGCCCTCGCGACCTCCGGTTACGTGGGCTCGGCGCCGCGGCCGATCGAGCGCGCGTTCGACGCAGGCACGGGGCGCTCCAGGGGCTCGCTCGTGGCGCTCGCGCTGACCGCCGTCGTGGTGAGCGCGCTGACGTGGACCGCGGCCGTCGTGCTCTGGAAGCCACGGGGCAGCTCCGTCGTCACCCCGGTGGCGCGGTACGAGGTGATCCGCCCTGGGGGCAAGGGGGGCGAGTTCGGAAGTCTGGCCGTGTCGCCGGATGGCGCTCGCTTGATCATCACGGGGCGAGGCAGCGCTGATGCGGCCGAACGCCTGTTCCTTCGCGCGCGCGACCAACTGGAGGTGCGAGAGCTGCCGGGCACGGACGGCGGATACAATCCGTCGTTTTCTCCCGATGGCCGCAAGATCGTGTTCATGTCAGGCACGCTGCTGAAGGTCGCCGACCTGTCTGGTGGTCCGGTCACCATCGTGGCCGACACTGGCGTCGGCGTGCCCGGAGTCTCGTGGGGATACGACGGCTACATCTACCTCGACGTGCGCAGCATCGGACCTCTGGTCAGAGTTCCGGAGGGCGGCGGGGCGATGCAGGCGGTCTCCACGCTCGATGCCGGCACCAAGGAGTTGCAGCACGTATGGCCGGACGCGTTGCCCAACGGACGCGGTGTCATCATGACGATCAATCGCGGTGGTCCGGGGCAGGGTGCGGCGGAGGGCGATGCAATCGCGGTGCTCGATCTGAAAACGGGCAAGCACCGTGAACTGATGCGCGGCGTCTTCGCACGATACGCCACGAGCGGACATCTGCTCGTCGTCACGCGCGATGGCACCCTGCTCGGCGTACAGTTCGATCAGGACAAGCTGGAGATGCGCGGGGCGCCGGTCACGCTGGCGGAGGGCGTTTTCGTGGCCTCCAATGGCACGGGTCTCGTCAACCTTTCCATTTCGCACACCGGCACACTGTGGTACACCCTTGGCGCGGGCGGGGCGGGACGCGAGGTGGGATGGAGCACCCGGACCGGTATCTTCACGCCAGTCGAACCGGCCATCGTCGGCGACGTGCTGGACGCGTCGCTTTCCCACGACGGAACGCAGCTCGCGTATATCCTCGCCGGTGACGATAGCCGCGACGTGTGGCTGGCTCGCGTGGGAAGTCGCGACCGGGCGCGCCTCACGTTCGACCGCTCGTATCAAGGGCTCAGCTGGCATCCGAATGGCAACAGCCTGCTCGTGAGTCGACCGCCGGGCGAGTTGTACACGCTGGACACCGACGCCCGCTCCGGCCCGGTGCCGATCCCCGGCCACCTGACCAGCGTGCAGGACGCCCGTTGGACTCCCGATGGCGCACGTCTCCTCTTCGCCAGTCAGGGCGGGCAGAACAACGACCTGCTGGCGATCACGCCGGGAGCGGGTGCCCGCCTGGATACGCTGGTGGCGACCGCTGCCGGTGAACGAAGCCCCTCGGTGTCCCCAGACGGACGATGGCTGCTCTATCAGGCGAGAGCTGGAGCAAGCACCGACGTTCAGGTGCGGGGGTACCCGAACACCCGGGGAGCGTTGCATCAGGTGTCGACCGCTGGCGGGACATACCCAAAATGGTCGCGCGACGGCCGCGAGATTTTCTATCGAGGCCGCGGGGATTCGCTGGTGGCGGTCCCAGTACTCCCCGGCCCGGCGTTCTCATTGGGGAACGAGCGCGCGCTCTTCTCGCTGCAGGGTGTGAGCACGTGGGATGTCGGCCCGGACAGCCGGCGGTTTCTGCTCGTGCGCGCTCGGGACGTCGGCACCTCCGAACGGTTGATCGTCGTGGAGAACTTTCATGAAGAGTTGAAGGCGCGCGTGAAACCGTGACTGAATTCGCCCGACATCGACGCGACCAATCGCCTTCTTCTGCAATCATTGACACGAATTTCGTGTGACACTAGTTTCGTGGTATGAAGAACGTCACCGTGGTTCTCGACGAATCCGTTGCGCGTTGGGCGCGTGTGCGGGCGGCCGAGCTGGACACCAGTGTGTCCCGACTCCTCGGCGACCTGCTGCGCCGGGAAATGGAGCGCGAGCTCAGCTACCAAACGGAGTGGCGCCAGTACGCGGTGCGCGAGCCGCAGCCGCTGAGTCAACCCGGTAGCGACTATCCCACGCGAGACAGCTTGCATGACCGCACCGGTCTTCGTTGATACGAACGTGCTGGTATACGCCCTCGACGCGGCGGCCGGCGACAAACACCACCAGGCCCGCGCCTGGATGCTTTCACTCTGGCAGTCGGGGCGAGGGCGCGTCAGTACACAGGTGCTGCAGGAGTTCTACGTCACGGTCACCCGCCAGCTCACCCCCGGTCTCCCGCGCGAGGCGGCGCAGATCGAGGCACGTTCGCTGTATTCGTGGGCGCCAATCGAAATCACCACGGCGGTGCTCGATCGCGCATGGCACATCGAATCACGCTTTCAGCTCTCGTGGTGGGACGCATTGATCGTGGCGGCCGCGCAGTCAGCGCAATGCGAGCTGCTGCTCACCGAGGATCTGCAACACGGGCAGCTGTTCGACGGCGTACAAGTCGTCAATCCATTCCGGACAGCACCAGAATCGGCGTAGTACAGCGGGCCCCACTACGCTGCCCGCCCGTACCCCGTCATCGCGCGCGCCGAGTAGTTGTGTGATCATCCGAGCGATGGTATCACTCGTCGGGAGCGGTGTGACCATGCCGGCCAATGGCGTGCGCAGATCGCGCGTTCCATGGCATCGCCGCAGGTGCGGTGAATTCGGGAGGGACAAGATCGATGAGCATACACGTGGTGCTGGTGCATCCCGAAATCCACTGGAATACCGGCAACGCCGGACGCACTTGTCTGGCGACCGGCGCCACATTGCATCTGATCGAGCCGCTGGGATTCTCGCTCGATGAGGCGCAGGTGAAGCGCGCGGGGCTCGACTACTGGGAGCACGTCGATGTGCGCGTGTGGCCGAGTTGGGAGGCGTTCGAAGCGGAGCTGCCGCGGCTGGGGCAGCCGTACTTCTTCTCGACGAAGGCGACGCAGCTGTTCTGGGATGCGCCCTTGGCGCCGGTCGAGGGGACAGTGCTGGTGTTCGGTCGCGAAACCGGCGGATTGCCGGCGGAACTGCATGAGCGCTATGCCGATCACTTCGTGGCTTTGCCAATGATGTCCGCGCAGGTGCGGTCGCTCAACTTGTCGACGTCGGTGGCGATCGCGGTGTACGAGGTGCTGCGACAGCAGCGGTAGTCAGCGCGCGTCGGACACCAGCCGCGTGATCGCGCGCATGCCGTCGTCGCCGATGTCGAGGCTATGCTCGTTCACATATAGCGCGATGTGCTGCGCGCACACGGCGTCTGACATTTCCTGCGCATTGGCGCGCACGTAGTCACGACTCGCGTCGGGATGGTCAAACGCATACTGCACCGACGCGCGAATGGCGTGTTCCACTTCGGTCGTCGTTGCCGCGTCGATGTCGGCACGCGCACAGATGCCGGCGAGGGGCACGGGGAGATGCGTCTCGCGCTCCCACCAATCGCCCAGATCAATCGCCTGGTGCAGCCCGTGCTCGGCGTACGTGAACCGGCTCTCGTGAATGATGAGTCCCGCCCGCACCTCGCCACTGCTCACGGCGTGCAAAATACGATCGTAGCGCATCTCGACCACCTCCTCGAGCTGCGGCGCGGCCAGACGCAGCAGTCGATAGGCGGTGGTTTCGCGGCCGGGGATTGCGACGCGCCCGCTCACCGCCTGTTCCAACGACATCGGTGTACGGGCGACCACCAGCGGACCGACCCCATGTCCGAGCGCAGCACCGCTGCGCAGCAACTGGTAGCGGTCGCCGACGGCGGCGAAGGCACCGACACTGAGTTTGGTGAGATCGAACTCGCCGTGGTGGGCGCGTCGGTTCAGCTCCTCGATGTCGAGCAGCACCGGCGTGATGTGCACCGGCGTGTCGACCAGTCCGAACGTGAGCGCATGAAACGCGAATGTATCGTTGGGGCAGGGCGAGTAGCCGAAGGTCAGCTCACGCATTGGCGGCGACATCCGTCATGTGCGCTCGCAGGGCGTGCACCAGCTGCGGTGTGACGCCGGTAATGGCGGCGAACGCCGCGTCGAAATGCCAGCGGGCACGATCCGGTTCTTCGATTTCGTTCGAAATCGCGCGCACCTCGATGGCGGGCACACCGGCGAGTTGGGCGGCACGGAGCACGCCGAATCCCTCCATCGCTTCCACATCGCAATTGGCAGTGCCACCCACGCGGGCACTGGTGCCGATGGCAAGCGTGGCCGCGCCCGGAATTGCGCGCTGCACAACGTGCAGCCACGTCGCTGACGCCTGCACCACACTCGGCGCCCACTCGGCAGGCACATTCGAGTCGCAATACCGGGATTCGGCTCCGATCACGAGTGACGCCGGGGCAAGTGCGCGCGCCCGACGGGCGCCGGCGATGCCGATATGCAGAATGGCTGCGGGGCGGAGTTCGGCAATGGCGGCGGCGGTGCGTGCGGCCGCCTCGACCGGGCCCACACCACACTGCAGCGTGTGCCATCCCTCGGGAGACGCGAGTTCGCGTGCGGTGGCCGCCACGACCAAGATTCGTGCGCGATCGTTCATGACGTCCTCAAGACAGCCTCATGCTCTAAAGTCTAAGGACATGCCGCTCACTCCACGAGTTCGCCGCCCCAGCTGGCCGGATCGACGTCGGCGATGGTTTGCGTGAGCATCCAGGCATGTCCAGCGGGGTCGCGTACCGAGGCCTGCCGCTCGCCGTACGGGTGATCGGCTGGTGGGGTGAGGCCGGTCGCGCCGAGCGCGATGGCGCGAGCGTAGGCGGCGTGCACGTCGGGTACGCGCACCATGAGCACCGCCGGCGGGCGTCCACCGGTGGCCGGTACGGCGGCCGCGTCCCATGCCGCTACGACCATGGCGCCGTCGCCGACCGAGAGCTGCACGCGATGCCCGGGAATGCGAAGCCGCTCGCGGGCGCCGAGCACGTCGCGCAGCCATGCCACGGCGGCCTCGAGGTCGGGGTAGCTTCGCACGGGAATAAACGTGGTGTCGGGGATGGAGCGATTACGGAGCGGCGCCGCCGCCGACGCGGGTGCGACATCGGCGAGCGCCGAGTCCTGATGGGCGAGAATCATCGGCCATGCCGCGTCGTGCGCGTCGCGGGCTTCGGCGGTTGTGAACCCGGCGTGCGTGAGCGTGACCTGCGTATAGTCACCAGCGATCGCGTCGAGGTGCACCGTGACCGTGGTCTCGGCGCCGCCAGTCCCGCCGGCGCCGGTCACCCAGGTGAGTGACACCAGCGCGTCGGGCACGAGTCGGAGAAAGCGACCATAGTGCGGATGCCGCACGGGTTCGCGCCCGTCGGTAAATCGCTGCGCGACTTCGAAGAAGAACGGCGCGCCGACCTCGGCTCGGATCTGCGCGGTGTCGCCCTCGGCAAACCACGAGGCCCAGCCGGTGGTCCACGCGCGATAGAGCGTGGCGGCGGATCGTGGTGACGCGCGGGTAATGGTCAGGGTGTGCATGGGAGGTCTCGCCAAAGCGTAAGGTATGCCGTGATCGTCGCGCCGCGTGAGGGAGTTTTTGTGCCCACTGCGCGTGTATCGGTGGGAGTCCGGTTGGGCCCACCCCTTCACTCGTACGGGAGATCACATGACTCAGTGGACACGTGCAACACGGCTTGGATTATGGATGATCGGTGCTTTGGCATCTCTGAGCAGCTCGAAGGTCGGTGCGCAGGTTGTGCTGACGAGCGTCACGACCATGAGCTTGGGCGCTAATAAGCAGCCGAACGGAGCGTATACCGATGCCCAGGGATCTGGTTCATGCTGTGCGAACACATACATCACGCGCGGAACGAATCCGACCACCGATGCCTTCCTGTACACCGGAAACGATGCCGGCTCGTTGTTTCCTGCAGGCATCACGCTCTCCACCGGTCTCAACACGTTCTACTTATGGGGCAGTACGGGGCTCGTCGGAACCCCCAACTACGCCGTGGCACTCTTCACCGGAAGCAGCGCGCTCACCGTGTCATCGTACTGGGACGCCACGACGAATACGAACAGTGGCGTCGGCATGAAAGTATACGGTGATCCGAACCCGTTCGGTCCGCAGCTCGATGGCGTTGGACTCTCCGCCATTCTGGGGAACTTCCAGCTCACGATCACCGACTGGCGTCCCGAAGTGGTCACGCGCAACGTCTCGATCCAAAATTTCGGCGTGGGCGCTCTTACAACGCCCGTGGCGAACAATGTTGGACGCTTGGTGCTGAACGTGGTTGATCTGACGACGGGCACTCCGCCTGTGTCGACCGTTCCCGAGCCATCGACCTACCTGCTGATGGCGTGTGGTCTCGTGTCCCTGGGTGTGATGTCACGCCGCCGCCGCGCTTCCGCGACGTAGTATGCACAGCGAGAGGATCTGAGCAAGAACACACTGTTGGCACAGGCCTCGCGCACCGCAGCGGGGCCTGTTGCTATAGGTCCGGACACCCCGTCCATTTCCCGCCAGGCGTGCACGGTGGCATCGCCCCCTTGGGCGGATCGAGGCGACGTACACTGTCGGCGGCGGCCAGCTTTCCCTGCTTCGTGAGCGCGTCGACCAGCGGGCGTCGGAGTCGCGAACCCATCGACCAGAGATCCGGCGCCTGCGCAATCATGGTCAAACCCGCGCGCAGCTCCGATTCGGCCGCGACCGGTGTGCCACCGGCGAGGTACGCCATGCCAGTGTACAGGTACGCAAAGCTCAGCAAGTACGGCGACTGCGTCGGCAGGACGGCATCACGCGTGCGCAGGGCCATACTCAGCGCTGACGCGACGTCCTGTCGGACCAAGGCGTCGTCGACATATCCGCTATTGAAGACGATGCGCAGCACCAGTGGAAACTCGGCGAGTGAGTCGATGATCGCACGACCTTTCGCGAGTTCCACGCGGCGCGTGGCCGTATCACCACGGAGACTCGCCAAGAGCGCGGCCGACTTTGCCGCCCATACCTGCACCCACGGTTGCGCCCCGAAGCTGCGCTGAAGCCGTTCGCCCTGCATCCGTGTCCGTGCCGCGGCGCTATCCGCCCGACCCAGCACGAGCATCGACTCGATGGCGGCATCGGCCGCGCCGTCGCGCTCCTTCGAGACCTGCATATCGAGTGAGTCGGTGATGCGCTCAATCATACGCGCCTTGCGGAGGTACGCACGCGGATCGCGCGTCATCCACGACGTCGTGACCATGCGAACGTTCTCCGCCGCGGCCACGATGCGGGTCAGCCCGCGTGTGCGTCGTTCGATGTCGACGACCTGCGCGGCCAACGAATCGGCGGTATGCAGTTGGCCCCGATGCAGCGCCTGCGTGGCGCGCAGCAACATGATCTGGGCGCTCAGCACACTTTCGATATCGTTCACGCTCTTGCTTCCAGCGGCCGCGACTATCGCCTCGTTGGCGGCTTCAGCGCCGTGAAATGTGAGCTCGAGCGTCGCGTATTCGATGCAGGCGCGCGCGTACGCGTCGCTGGTGGGCCCGTACGCCCGCAATGCCAGTGCTCGTGCCGAATCGAGCACGGCATGCGCGTGGGTATACCGGGATTGTGCCGCGTAGTTGGCACCGAACGCCGTGTAGAGACGCGCCCGGATGCGCGCGTCATCGGCGAATTCACGGGAGACGCGCGTGACCGCACTGTCGAGCAGTTGCCCGATGGTGCCGGCTGGCCCCATGCTGATGAGCGGATCTTGCGACACCGTTGACGTGCCGTTCATGATGCCCGCCATGAAGGTGGCCGCCCGTTCGGTACGAGCGGCTTCAAAGCGCAAGTTGCGCGCTTGTTGCAGCGACAGCAGACTCACGCCAAGCGCGGTGAGCAGCGCCAGCGAGGTGCCGAACACCAACGACCGATGCCGTCTCGTGAACGCCCACACGCGATAGCCGACGGTGCCTTGGCGCGCCAGCACGCGATCTCGCCGGAGGAATCGGTGCACGTCCTCGCTGAGGGCGAGCGCACTGGCGTATCGCTTGCCCGGCTCGCGTTGCAACGCCTGCAGCATGATCGCGTCGAGTTCGCCAACGAGCGCTGCCGACAGTTTCCTCGTGCTGTCAAGACCACGGCTGCGGGCTGCCGCGTCCGACGATGCACCTGCGATCGCACTGGGGACGCGCGGGGTGCCGCTGCGGACTTCCCAGAGCCGCGCGAATCCATCGCGGCCCGCGAGGTCGAGTGGCGGTTCGCCGGTGAGCAGCGTGCAGAGGAGCGCACCCAGTGCATAGACGTCCGTTGCCGTTGACGCGAGTTCGCCGTTGGCCTGCTCCGGCGCGGCATACGCCGCCGTGAATGGCGACATCCCGTCCGCCGTGACGGACGCGCCGGCGCTGTGCTCGTCGAGCAATTTGGCCACGCCGAAATCGAGCAGCTTGACCGTGCCGTCAGCGGTGACGAGCACGTTGCTTGGCTTAAGATCGCGATGCACCACCAGGCGCTGATGCGCATGCTGTACGGCGTGACAGACCGCACGAAACAGGTCGAGCCGCGCGGAGATGGAGAGCGCACGGGCATCGCAGTATTCGTCGATGGCCACGCCGTCCACATACTCCATCGCGAGCCATGGTGTGCCTGACGCGGTGGCGCCGCCGTCGATCAGCTGTGCGATGTTCGGGTGCTGGAGCGCGGCGAGGATTTGGCGCTCGGCGCGGAACCGGTGCAGCAGCACGTCGCTGTCGGCGCCGCGCCACAACGACTTGATTGCGACCCGCTGATGGTATTCCGCGTCGTCGCGCTCCGCTTCGTAGACGGCCCCCATGCCGCCGCGGCCGACGAGTCGAATCACGCGATACGGCCCCACGCGATGGCCGATCAGACTGGCGACGGGTAGATCGTCCGGCGTCGCCGCGCCGAATCCCAGCGCGACGTGCGCGGGGGCGTCGAATCGATCACCGACCAGTTCGACCGCTTCGATCATCTGTCCGAGGCGCGCCACGATCGCCGGCGACGCGCCACTCGCCTCGAGTCGACAACGCTGTTCGTCGATCGACAGATCCGCCAGCTCGAACCAGAGCGACTTGAGCGTCGACCACTCGTCGGTCGTGGTCGATGGCGAGGGATGATGGGGAGGAAGTTCGGGCATCGACCTTACACGCGTCGCCGCGGTGCGATGTCCCTCATCCGTCCCGCAACTCGGCATGGAGCCAGGCGCGCGCCATGGTCCACTCGCGCGACACGGTGGCTGCGGAGATCGACAGGAGTTCCGCGATCTCGTCGAGTGTGAGGCCGACGAAGAACTTGAGCTCTACGATCTTCGCTTGTCGTGCGTCGACCTCCTCGAGTCGCGTGAGCGCTTCGTGCACACCGACGACATCGTTGACCGCATCCGGCGCGGCGGGTGTTGCGTCGGCCGTGGCTGGATCGAGGGTCACCTGCAGACCGCGATCGCGTCGCTCGGCGGCGGTGCGTCGGGCGTGGTCCACGAGGATGCGGCGCATCATGGTGGCCGCAATGCCGAAGAAATGCGCGCGGCTCTTCCACGGCGCGTCCTGACCCATCAGGCGGAGGTAGGCCTCGTGTACCAGCGCGGTCGGCTGGAGCGTGTGATCCGCGCGCTCGCGCCCGAGGTAGATCTCCGCCAGCTGGTGCAACTCGGCGTATACGCGTCGGGCGGCGGCATCCTGCATCGACGCGTCCCCCCGCTGTGCGGCGGCCAGCACTTCGGTCAGGGACGTCTGATCGGAAAAAGGGAGGTCGGTCACGGCCCCCATAAGGTGACGCTGCCTTCATGAATCGGCTAGGGCGTGCCTCGCGAATCCGACCGCAAGTGAGTGCGCGCTATTCGATGGTGTTGAGCACATCCGCCGTACGCCGCGCCAACAAGGTGCGCAGCAGCGACGGTTGGTAGCGTCGGGTCACACTGATCGCGTGGAACTCTTCAAAGAGATCGGGCACGGCGCAGTATTCCTGCAGCCGGCCATCGCGCAGTTCATCCTGCACGACGACGGCCGGTACGAGCGCGACGGCGTTGAGCTCGCGGCTGAGCACACGCAGCATCGCCATGTCGTCCGCTTCGGCAATCACCGTGGGGCGCAGCGCGCGTTCATCGCACAGCACGTCGAACGCGGTGCGAAATTCGTGGTCGCGCGAGGGAAGCAGCAGCGGCACATCGGCCAACTCCTCGGGATAGCGAAACGGCGTCGAACGCGGGGGCCCGACCAGGCTGACCTGCTGTCGCGCAATGCGACTGCTGCGCCAGGCGTGATCGGCGTCTTCCGGTACGCGACGATTGGAGAGCACGACATCGAGCGTGTGCGCGCGCAATCGTGACAGCAGCTCCGCCAGCGATCCTGACTGCAATACGAGTGACAGCGACGGGTCCTTCAGGATCGGCGCCAGAAATGCCCGCTGAAAATTTCGCGACAGGGTCGCCACCGAACCGACCCGCAGCACGTGCCGCTCGTCGCGTCGGCCATCTCGCAGCGTGCCGACCAGCTCGTTGCCGGCGGTGACGATCGCGTCGGCATAGTCGAGGGCAATCCGACCGGCCTCCGTCAGCTCCAGCGTGCGCCCCCGCCGCTCGAAGAGCTGCTGGCCGAGCTGGGTCTCCAGCTGGCGGATCTGGGTGGACAGGGCCGACTGCGAAATGTGCAGTCGCTGCGCCGCGCGGGTGAGATTTCCCTCACGAGCCACGGCCCAGAAGTAGTGCAGGTGGTGATAGTTCAGCCGAGCGGCGACGTGGGTCATAGTTCTATTATACAGAATGATTGAGCCTAATATATGTATTTTGTGGAAGATTAGGTGGTGAGCAACATGTAGGGGACCTCTTCCGGAGTGCTTCATGTCCCCCGTGCTTGCTTCAGCCGCGCTGTTCGCCATTCCTGTGTTTGCGCTCGCCGCTGCCCCGCGGCTGGATGCGCTGGCGGGGGTCATGCTCGGTCTCGTCACCTTCATTGCGGTGGTTATCCACCGGTTCGCCCATCGCTATCTCGACGGGCAGCCGGCGGCGCGGCATTTCCGTCGCTGGTTCGTGGCCGCCGTGGCTGCATCATCGATGCTGGTCACGGCGGGCGACCTGCGCCTGCTGGCCCTCGCCTGGACCGCGTCGAGCCTGTCGTTGCATCAGCTCCTCTCGTTCTTCGCCGATCGTCCGCAGGCGCAGGTGGCGGCACACAAGAAGTTCTTGCTCAGTCGACTTGCCGATGTGGCCATTTATTCGTCCGTCATGCTGCTTGGTCGATCGCTCGGGAGTTATGACCTGGCGACCCTGCAGGCGACGGCCGTTGCGCTCGAGACGCTTCCCATGAGCGTGCATGTGGCCGGCTATCTCCTGGTCGCGGGCGTGGCGCTCCGTTCGGCGCAGCTGCCCTTTCACGGATGGCTCATTCAAGTCATGGAGGCGCCGACGCCGGTATCGGCGCTCCTGCACGCGGGCGTGGTGAACATCGGCGGCTACGTCCTGATCCGCCTCGCTGGGCTGACCGCACTCCTCCCCGGCGTCATGAACGCCTTGGTGATCATCGGCGCAACGACGGCGATGCTGGCGGCGCTCGTCATGATGACGCGGGTGACCGTGAAGGTAGCGCTCGCGTGGTCGACGGCGGCGCAGATGGGCTTCATGCTCCTTGAGTGCGGCCTCGGCGCGTGGGAGCTGGCACTGCTGCATCTCGTCGCGCACTCCTGCTACAAGGCGCACGCGTTCCTGGGATCGGGCGGTGTGGTGGCCGCACAGGCACGCCGCGCGTTGATATCGCCGCCGCCGCGCCCGACCGCCACGCGATGGCTCAGCGCGACGGTAGGCGGCGCGCTCATCGCTGCTGTGGCGGCCGGCCTGGCGTGGCCCGCGGGCGGCGAAGATCCTCGCACCTGGGTGGCCACGGCCGTGCTGGCGCTCGCGCTCGCACCCTTTCTGGTGCGCGTTTCACTGGCTGGCTCATGGCGTACCAACGCCAGGCTGCTTGGCTCGGCGTTCGTCGTGACGGCGCTGTACGCGATATGGCACCTCGCGTTCACGGCGCTGCTCCCCACCCCGGTGGCGTTCGTGCCCGGTACGATGTCACTGCTCATCGCGTTGGGGGCCTTTGCCGCGCTGTATGTCGTGCAGGTGATGGTGTCCGTGCGTCCGCACACCCGCGCCCTTCGCACCCTGCATACGTGGGCCTTCGCCGGATTCCATCTCGACGAACTGTTCACCCGCGCCACGTTCCTTGTGTGGCCGCCTCGTCACGAACGACGGCCGTCTTCGCCGATTCCGGCGACGCGCACGCCATCCATTCCGAGGGCTGCCTGATGTCTGATACTCTCTCCGACCGCGTGATGCGCGCGGTCGAAACGGCGTGCGCGCGGATCGCGCCCGCGTGGCCGCTCGACCGCCTCATCGCGGTCAACCCGTGGTGGGGATACGTGCATCGGCCCATCGACGAGGCGGCAGCGGAGCTTGCCGCACTCAGCGGCGCACGTCTCACGATGCCGCGTTCATGGTTTCGCGCGCGCTACGCATCCGGCGCGTTGACCGATGCGCATCTCGTTCGTGCGCTCGAGTTGCTCGGATCATCGCTGTCCCTGAACGACGTGCGCGGCGCATTGCAGACCGATGCGCCCACGTGGCCAGTCTGTCAGCTGGTGACAGACCTTGTCGATGCCACTCGTGAGACGCAGCGCCATGCAGCGTGGCGCGACTTCGTGGTGGAGCACGTCAGCCACGCGTGCGGTGCGTGGTTTGGTGACGGGCAAGCGGCGTGGTCGGCCGATCGCGACGGCGGACTGTTTGGCCTGTGGTCGGACATGGGGCAGCGGGATGCGGGTGTACGTCTGCTCATGGGACTGCGGGGCTTTCGCCGCGCGCTGGCCGAGCTGCCGCAGGACCCGCAGCGGCTGATCGCGTGCGCCGTCGACGAGCTTGCGGTACCGCCCGAACTGCAGGCGGCGTATTTCACCGCGTTGCTCCAGAGCGTGTCCGGTTGGGCGGCAGCGTGTGCGTTTCAGCGCTGGGAGGCCCGACTTGTGGGGCGCGATGACGAGCAAATTGTGCATCTGCTGGCGACGCGTCTGGCCTGGGAGCTCGTGCTGTATCGCACGAGCGGCGCGCCAACTCTCGCGAAGCGCTGGGCGGACGCACGGCGCGATTGGGTCGGGCTGGCGGATGCCGTTCGCGCGGCGCAGTCGGTGGACTGGGTGTTGCAACGCGCGATCGAGCTCGCGTATCAGGAGCCCTTGGCAGGACGGCTCGCCGGGCTACGACCCGCCACGACGACCACGCCGACGGTGCAAGCGGTGTTCTGCATCGACGTGCGCTCAGAGGTCATTCGCCGTGCGCTCGAGGCGGCGCAACCCACGACGCAGACGCTCGGCTTCGCCGGATTCTTCGGAATGCCGATCGCCTATCAGGCGGCTGAGGGCGTATCACGTCCGCAGCTACCCGGCCTGCTGTCGCCGGCCCTCGCGGTGGCCGACACCGGATCGGGTGTCTCTACGGTGCGGCTTCAGCGGAGCGAGCAGGCGACGCTTGCGGGCGCATGGAAGTCGTTTACCGGCAGCGCGGCGTCGACGTTTACCTCGGTGGAAGCCACGGGACTCGGCGCCGCGGTGTCGCTCGTGCGAATGACCTTCGCCCCAACGGCCCCAACGCTCGACGCGCTGCGCGATACCCTCGCCACGAGGGGCAGTACGATCTCCCCGCGACTCGGTGCATTCATCGCGGACGGCCACGTGCCGACGCTCGACGAACGCACACAGCTCGCGGCGGGTGCGCTACGCGGGATGAGCCTCACGCGCGACTTTGCGCGCGTGGTGGCGCTGGTGGGTCATGGTGCGGCGACGTGCAACAATCCTCAGGCGGCTGGACTCGCGTGCGGCGCGTGCGGTGGACAGAGCGGCGAAGTCAACGCGCGGGTTGCCGCCGCCCTCTTGAATGATCGTGAGGTACGCGACGCGCTGATCGCACACGGTATCTCCATTCCGAGTACGACGCACTTCGTGCCTGCGTTGCACGACACGGTGACGGACACGGTGTCCCTGTTTGATCTGGCCGACGTGCCCGTGACGCACCGCGACGACGTGGTCGGCTTCGAACGCGCTCTTGCCGAGGCTGGCCGGCTGGCGCGCCGCGAGCGCGCCGATCGGCTGGGGCTCGCGAACGCCGATGACGAACGTCTGCTCGGTGCGCTCCGTCGTCGCGGGGCCGACTGGTCGGAGGTGCGTCCGGAATGGGGGCTCGCACGCAACGCGGCGTTCGTCGTCGCGCCGCGCGAGCGCACACGCGGGCTGGTGTTGGACGGACGCTCGTTCCTGCACGAGTATCGGTGGCAAGACGATCCGGAGTGTGCGGTGCTCACGCTCATTCTCACGGCACCGATGGTGGTGACCAACTGGATCAATCTGCAGTACTACGCGTCCACCGTCGATCCGGAGCGGTACGGCAGTGGCGACAAGGTGCTGCACAACGTGGTGGGCGGCAACGTGGGCGTCGTCGAGGGTGCAGGGGGCGATCTTCGTATCGGCCTGGCGCTGCAGTCGGTGCACGATGGAGCCGACTGGGTGCACGAACCGCTGCGCCTCTCGGTGTTCGTCGAGGCGCCGGCCGCCGCGATCGATGGCATCATCAACGCGCACGCGGTGGTGCGTCAACTGGTCACGAACGGATGGTTACATCTATCACGCATTGATCCGTTCGACGGACAGATCTACGCGCGCCGCGCGCAGGACTGGCAGCTGGTGCGTGGGCGCGCGTGATCGATCGTGAGTGAACGTGATCGAACTTGATCGGGCGGGGTGGCGGATCAGCGGCGTGTGCAATTCTCGCTGGTGGCGTGGCTGATCTGCCGGTTGTCGTCGTCGGGTGGGAGCACGAACACGCGACGGGGGCGGACGGGGCGAGCCGCGCGGGTGCGACCGACTCCGGCTGATCACGGCGGCGAGACCGACCGCGTGCGTTGGCGTGCGTTGCGAGGATCGCGGGTGCACGCTGGCGGTTACGCGGGGGCGCGGAAAGCGTTGCAGCGTGGGCAATGGCTAACGGCGAGACCCTTTTGAGCGTGCTGCACGACCGGATCGTGGCGAAGCACTACAGCCTGCGGACGGAGGAGGCGTATGCGCACTGGGTGCGACGGTACGTGCGCTTTCACCAGCGTCGGCATCCGCGTGAGCTGGGGGTGGAGCAGGTCCGGGATTTCCTGACGCATCTGGCGCGCGACGAACAGGTGAGCGCGAGCACGCAGAATCAGGCGCTGGCGGCGTTGTTGTTCCTGTATCGTGAGGTGTTGGGGCTGCCGATTGCCGGCGCCATGCAGCACTTGCACGCCAAGCGACCGGAACGCGTGCCGGTGGTGATGACGCGCGACGAGACCCAGCGCGTGCTGCAGGCGATGCGAGGGACGACGCGATTGATGGCGTCGCTGATGTACGGCAGCGGCATGCGGATGATGGAGTGCTGCACGCTGCGGGTGAAGGACGTGGACCTGTCGCGCGGCGAGATCGTGATCCGCTCGGGCAAGGGGCAAAAGGATCGGCACACGATGCTGCCGCAGCGTGTGCGGCCGGCATTGCGCGTGCACCTCGAGCGAGCGGCAGCGCAACACGCGAAGGATCTGGCCGCCGGTGCCGGATACGTCGCCTTACCCGACTCGCTACGGCGAAAGCTTGGCGATCGTGCGGCGCGGAGCTGGCCGTGGCAGTGGATATTCCCGGCCACGCGGAGTTACCGTGACCCTGCTACCGGCGAACGTCGGCGACACCACCTGCACGAGAGCGTCCTGCAGCGGGAAGTGACGAACGCGGTGCGTGAGGCGCAAATCGGCAAGCGGGCAACGTGTCACACCTTCCGCCACAGCTTCGCCACGCACCTGTTGGCATCGGGGTCGGACATCCGCACGATTCAGGAGTTGCTTGGGCACCAGGATGTGCGGACGACGATGATTTATACGCATGTGCTGAACCGGGGCGGACTGGGGGTGCGGAGTCCGTTGGACTATGACGGCGAAGTAGGGGGTAGGGGGTAGGGGGTGAGGGTTCGAGGAGTTGGGTTGTGAGGGCTCCTGGAGGTGGCAGCAAGTGGCGGCGTTAGGCGGCGTGGCCGCACTCGCGGGTGGCGCGTTAGGTCGATCGAGCTAACAGCGTGAGCCTGAGTTTGGTTTTGGGCTGAGCGGCTTGGAACGAGTTACTTGGCGGGGTTGCGAAGTGGCAGGCCGAGTGGGAACGTGTGAGGGTTGCTGTAACTCGATGGATGCGTCGTCGGTACGTCGGTCGAGCGAATAGGCGTTATGTGATCGACGAACAGCTCGCGTGTCTGAACAAGGCCGCGAGAACTTTGGTGTTTTTACGCAATAATGCGGGCGGCGCGAAATCGCGACGATGCCGCAACGGTGCACTTCTGTTTTCCGGAGGGGCGATGAGCGACAACATGCGCGCGTTGGTCAGCCTCGGCCTCACGGCGGTCGCCGTGGCGTTGGCCGGCGTGCTCTATCACTCGCTCCCTGCAACTGCGGGCGCTTTTGGTCGGCTTATTGTGTCCGCGAACCTTGCGTTGCCGCTCTTCGTGGTCGCCCTGCTCGTGGGTCCCCGTTCACACGCGCGCGGTCAGGGCGACACGCGTCGACTCTTGCTCGGGACTGCGGTCGTGACGTTGGTCATGGCGCGCGAGGCGGCGCGCATGCGGGGCACCGCGGTCCCGCCGATGCTGGCGGTCGCCTACCAGGGTATACTCCTGATGCTGCTGGGGACAATGGCGTGGGCGTGGTGGAAAGCGCGACGCCCGTCTCCCGCTGCTGGCGTCGATGTGCGTTAGTCTGCGCAGTCGTCCCATAACGGTGCTTGCTGCAGACGGGCGATACGGTTGCTCGCTTCGCTCGCGTTTGATGTGATCGCCCGCTGCAGAAGCTAGCGTTAGATAGCGTAGCCCACGGCCGATCGTAATTTATCGAGAACCCCTTTCCGTACTGCGCATGCAAGTGTTCCCCGTGTCCATCGAACAACGAAACCTCGCGACGTCCCATCCGGCGCGCTTCGTCTTGCGCGAATGGTTCCGCTTCGCTGCGATCCTGTCGTTCGTCAACGTCGTGATGGATGTGCTCTTCCCCGAGAATATCTTCGTCGGACATCCTACTCGTCGACTGTACTTTGTGGTGAGCTGGGCGGTCTGCATGAGTGTGTTCACGCTGTGGAGCGCAAGACGCGGCACTCGAGCGAAGCAGCTATCGGCAACGCGACGTTGAATACCGTTGCGCTTGGGTCGTCCCGGTCGTTCACAGAATCGCCGTATGGCGTCCCGACGCGCAGGCTGCACCCGTCGCAGCAAGACAAACGAGATCCACGCCGCGCTATCTAACGAAACGTTGCTGCTGGCAGCGCGTTGCGGTGTGCGGCAGGCGGTCGCCGTGCTGGCGCACGTCGCCCGTCCGGCCGCATTTTGGTGGATGCGCTGCAGCAGAACGCCAGGCGTTATACATCAATCCAGACATCGATGGCGCGGGTCATTGAAGTAGTCGCGTATGATGCACGATGGCCGGCTGCGTTTGACGCCGAAGCGACGGAGTTGCGCGAAGTATTTGGCGTACGAGCGCTCACGATCGAACAT